>LBCX01000214.1 GCA_001657575.1 Bacteroidales bacterium Barb4 | reverse complement strand
CTGACGGCTATTGCGGGCGACAACGCCAACTTTGAAGGGAGCGCAACGGTTAACGCCAAGCTGGTGGGCAACGACATTCACATTGCCGTACTGTCCGCCATCGAAAACAAGAACTATACCTACAGCGGTCTGGCGATCAACCCGACAGGGGACGGCGCCCTGAACATACGCACGGACTTGACGGAAGGCACGGACTACAGGGTGGTCTATTCCTCCGCCAACCTGATTGATGCCAACCCGAAGATAACCGTTTCCATACAGGGTCTCGGCACATGGGGCGAAACGGCTCCGATAGGTACGTTCAGCATTGACCCCGTTGATTTCTACAGCGACAACCTGACGATCGAGGTACCGGCTTATACGCTTCTGTATAACGAAGACCCCAACGATGCCCTTGTATCCATAAAGGAAAAGGTGGTTGTCAAATTGGGCGGTGTAGCCCTTCCGCTGGAAGACTTTGACATTATCACCGGCTTAATCACCAACCGCACGCAGGCAACGGTAGAAGTGAAACCCGACGCAGGCAACGGCAACTTCACGAAGGGAACCCGCACCGTGATAACCGACATCAAGGCTTATACGGGCAATGAAACGATAGCCGCCCCTGTGGCATTCGCCTCTTACGCCAACGGCGTACTGACGCTGACGAACCTTGACGGCAAGATCGTTACGATCGCATCGCTGAACGGCAAGATAATTGCCCGGTTCGCGGTATCAGGCGACAGAGTGGAAAAGGCTATTGATTTGGCTCAGGGCATCTATATCCTGAAAGCCGGTAAGACAGCTACCAAATTTATCGTTCGATAAACATACGAGAAGCCCTAACAGGGTTCTAAACCCTGTTAGGGCTAAGATTAGTCTCTTTGAATAAATAAATAATATAGTTGTGAGGGCGGGACGTCGTGAGACGTCCCGCTTTCTGTTTAGACGCCCCGATATAAATAATACCTTTGCGCCCGAGTTTTTGATAACCTCGTAAAAAACAAAACGTATGCAGCAGAAAACAGTTACAGTGCCATTCATGTTGGCAGGGGTTCTTTTCAGTGTTTGTTTAGTCGCTTCCAACCTGTTGGAAACGAAAGTGATTCAGGTGTTCGGCATTACGACGACGGCAGGGTTGCTTATTTTCCCTGTTTCCTACATTATTAATGACTGTATCGCCGAGGTGTGGGGATACAGGAAAGTGCGGTTGGTGATTTGGGCTGGGTTTGCGGCTAATCTGATTGTGATTGTCTTTTCACAGTTGGCGATAAGGCTGCCGGCTGCCCCTTTCTGGGAAGGAGAGGAAGGCTTTAACTTCGTGTTCGGGCTGGCTCCGAGGATTGCGCTTGCAAGCCTTACGGCTTTTCTGGTCGGGTCGTTCTTGAATGCGTATGTGATGAGCCGGATGAAGCTGGCTTCAGGGGGGAAGAACTTTTCATTGCGGGCGATTGCGTCCACGCTGGTCGGCGAGAGTGCCGATTCCCTGCTGTTTTTCCCGATAGCGTTCATCGGATTGATACCTGCGAATGAACTTGTTATTATGATAGGGACGCAGGCGGTGCTTAAGTCGCTTTATGAAGTTATTGCCCTGCCCGTTACCGTGCGGGTGGTGAAATATGTGAAGCGGATTGACAGCAGTGACGTGTATGACACGGATACTTCCTATAACATTTTGAAGGTAAAGGATATTTAAAGCATACCTTTGCGCCCGAGTTTTTGATAACCTCGTAAAAAACAAAACGTATGCAGCAGAAAACAGTTACGGTGCCATTCCTGTTGGCAGCAGTTCTTTTCAGTATTTGTCTGGTCACTTCCAACCTGTTGGGAGCGAAAGTGATTCAGGTGTTCGGCATTACGGCGGCAGCCGGATTGCTCGTTTTTCCCGTTTCCTACATTATTAATGACTGTATCGCCGAAGTGTGGGGATACAAGAAGGTGCGGCTGGTGATTTGGGCAGGCTTTGCGGCTAATCTGATTGTGATCGTCTTTTCGCAGATAGCGATATGGCTGCCGGCGGCTCCCTTCTGGGATGGGGCGGAAGGCTTTAACTTTATATTCGGGCTGGCACCGAGGATTGCGTTTGCGAGTCTTACGGCGTTTCTTGTCGGGTCGTTCTTGAATGCGTATGTGATGAGCCGGATGAAGCTGGCTTCAGAGGGGAAGAACTTTTCATTGCGGGCGGTAGTGTCCACGCTGATTGGCGAGAGTGCCGATTCCCTGCTGTTTTTCCCGATAGCGTTTATCGGGCTGATACCTGCGAAGGAGATTGTTATTATGATCGGGACACAGGCGGTGCTTAAATCGCTTTATGAGATTATCATTCTGCCCGTAACCGTGCGGGTGGTGAAATATGTGAAGCGGATTGACGGCTGTGATGTGTATGACACGGATACTTCCTATAACATTCTGAAGATAAAGGATATTTGATGACAAACCTGCGACTGAAAGCGGCGGCTGTGTTCTGGGTGCCGCTTTTGTGCTTTTCCTGCATTCAGGACGAACCGCTCAACCCGGAGGCGGATATACTGACTTTCTCCCTGCCTGCGGCAGTGTCCCTGACGGAAGCCTCCTTTAATCAGGGGGATATATCGGTGACGGTGCGCAAGGGGGCTGACGTATCGTCCATCGCTCCTCGGATAGAGATCACCGCAGGGGCTGTCATAGAGCCTGCTGCCGATGTGCCGCAAGACTTTAACCGTCCGGTTGTTTACACGGTCACTGCCGCCGACGGGATACACCGGCGGGTCTATACGGTGCATACGCTTTCACATTCCCTTTATTATTATGACTTCGAGCATTGGGAAGCGTTGAACCCGCCCTTCCGCTACGAAACGCCTGTCGAGTTTGATACAGACGGGCAGCGGGCGGTCTATTGGGATTCATCCAACAAGGGCATCGCCCTGTATCAGCAGTTTACGGATGCTGCGCTTTTTCCCATTCACAAGACGGACAAGAGTGCGGCAGGTGCTTACGGTGCCGAGATGATCACCGGCAAGGGACCGGGGAAGATATTCAGCCGGAACATACCCGTTGCCGCCGGCTCGCTGTTTGCCGGTGTGATGAATCCGGAGAATGCGCTCAAAGACCCCTTGCTTGCCACACGCTTCGGGCAGCCTTGTCTGGAAAAGCCGCTTCGCTTTCGGGGGTATTACAACTACAAGCCGGGGACAGGGGACTACATCACGCCCGACGGCATCGCCCCCAATCGCAGGGATTCCTGCACGATAAATGCCGTACTCTTCCGTGCCGATGCGGGAGTACAGCTGCTTGACGGGACAAATATCCTCACGCATCCCAATATTATCGCCCTTGCCCTGCTGCCCGAAAAGGACAGGGCGGGGACGGCGGGCGATGAGTACGTACCCTTCGACATTCCCTTTGAATACCGCTCCAATGAGCCGCTTGACTTTGAAAAGAACCGGTACAAGCTCGCCGTTGTCTTCTCCTCCAGCTTTAAGGGCGACCTGTACGAAGGGGTTATCGGTAGCCGGCTAAGAGTGGATAATGTGGAGATAATCACCGGAGAAAACGAATAGATAATGCTGCATAAATGCCCCGCAGGGGCGAGAGATTTCAGCCCCACATGCAGCGCAGCGAAATGTGGGGTTTACGGACAGACACCGTCAGGGAAGCCCTGCAAGGATGGCAGTTTACCCCTAACAGGGTTTGAAACCCTGTTAGGGGTTTGTCAGTGTCATCTATTACCCCTTTGGGCATCTGCATAACATCAGCGAATCAAGATGAATAAGATAATGCCAAAAAGATATACCGCACCCTTGCTTGCCGCTCTGCTCTGCCTGTCGCTTCCTTTCGGGCTTGCGGCGCAAAAGGGCACGTGGGAATACAAAGTGCTGGCAGGCTACAACTTGGGAGGGACAATGCCGTTGCCTCTGCCTGCCGAGATACGCGGGATAGACTCGTGGAGTCCGGGCTTTGCGGGAACAGCCGCTTTCCACGCCGTCCGCTGGCTGACGCCCGAATGGGGGATAGCCACCGGTCTCTCCTTTGACATAAAGGGGATGAGGACGAAGGCGAACGTCAAATATTGGCAGACCAACATCGAAGTGGGGGAGGGAGACGAAACGGGCTTCTTCTCCGGCACTTTCTCCGGCAGGAACGAGACGAGGGTGCGCAACAGCTATATCACCGTCCCCGTATCCGCCGCTTTCCGCCCTTTTGAGGCATGGACGTTCCGCCTCGGCGGCTATCTGTCGTTTCAGGCAAACGCCCTGTTTGAGGGGACAGCCTCCGACGGTTACATCCGCAGCGGCGGGCCTGCGGGAGACCGTATCAATGTGGACAATGCCGTGTTTGACTTCTCCGGCAAGACACGGAAATACGATGCCGGCGTCACGGCTTCCGCCGAAAGGTCGCTTGCGCCGCGACTGTCCGCCACGGGGCAGTTGTCATGGGGGCTTGTCCCCGTCTTCCCCGCAAGCTTTGAGGGCATCAGCTATAAGATGTATAATGTGTATTTCACGGTTGGCATCGGGTACAGGTTATAGCAGGCAAGTTGGATGAATTAATGT
This sequence comes from Bacteroidales bacterium Barb4, assembly GCA_001657575.1. Taxonomy (GTDB): domain Bacteria; phylum Bacteroidota; class Bacteroidia; order Bacteroidales; family Tannerellaceae; genus Barb7. The sequence continues at coordinate 706 of LBCX01000214.1, read as the reverse complement.
TAAGCCCTGAAAGGACGATGGATTTCAGCCCCACATGCAGCGAAGCGGAATGTGGGGTCATAAGAACGATATAAAATGCAACCTATATATTCAGTCGTTCTTTCAGAACTCCACAGGGTTGCCCTTTCCCTTAACCCCACATCCCGCTTCCCCACATCCCGCTTCCCGACGTGCCGCTTCCCGACGTGCCGCTTCGCTTTACGTCGGGCTGAAATCTTCCGTCCCTTCGGGACGACCGCGCAACAGATTTAAGTTGATACAGTTTTTTCGTTGGAGGAACCAAGCGATGCCGTTATACTCTTTGCATACCGATCCGTTGCGTGCCGTTTGGCGTATGGATGAAAGCAGCGGCGAACTGCTTGCCAAATTTGAGCATAAGGCGGCTTGTGAACGGGCTTTGGACGGGCTTGGCACGGAGGCACGCCGTGCGGAGAGGCTTGCTTCCCGTCTTTTGGTGAAGGAGTTGCTGGGTGAAGAGATTCCGATTGTCTATCGCTCCAATGGGGCACCTTGTCTGTTTGACAATCCGTTGCATATCAGTATTTCTCATACGAAGGGCTACGCGGCGCTTCTTGTGCAATCCGAACCTTTTGCGGGTATTGATATTGAACGCCGTGGCGAGCGTGTGCTTACTATACGTGAGCGTTTTCTTTCCGCCGGTGAGCTGGGGGCAATAGATTTGCTGCATGAGGCAGATCATTTGCTT
>LBCX01000028.1 GCA_001657575.1 Bacteroidales bacterium Barb4 | reverse complement strand
ACATTTGAGCAAGTCTGAAATCGACGTTTTCAAGGTGTATTACATTTGAGCAAGTCTGAAATCGACGTTTTCAAGGTGTATCACATTTGAGCAAGTCTGAAACCGATGTTTTCAAGGTGTATCACAGTTGAGACAGTATTTTTTTTGAGGAAAAACAGTTGCAAATAAAAAACTTTTACCTTTGTAGTGTAATCTTTAAAAATAATCATTATGAAAGAGATGAAAGTTAGCACTATTTACCTGCAACGGTTGACCAACGGTGAACATTACTATTTCCACACGGAAGTACGTGCACAAGTGCAACCGCTTATCAGCGGAGTGGCAGCTCTCACTGAGCCTTTTGCCAAGTATGATGCCGTCTTCACCGAAGAAGACCATGTGTATAAACGCAACCAGAAGGCGAAGGAGACGGAGGGCATCAGGGAGGCGGACGCGGCGCGGGATAATTCCCTGGAGCGCATCACGCTGGCGGTGGCATCGGCTGTTCGCAGTGTCGATGCCGATATACAGAAAGCCGCGACCGTCCTGAAGTATATTCTTGACAATTACAAGGGTACGGCGAAAGCCTCCTACGCCGACGAGTCCGGGCGCATCATCAACCTTTTGCAAGACCTTGCCGAGACGGACAACGCGGCTGCCATCGAGACGCTCTCCCTCACGGCGGACGTTGCCAACCTTGCCGCTCAGAACACTGCTTTCACGGAGCTGTACCTCGCGCGGGCGGACAAAAAGGAACTTCAACGCCAAGAGGGTACCCTACGCGATGCCCGCAAGCTGACCGACAACGCTTTCCACGTCCTTACCGAAGCCCTGAACGCCGCTTATCTCTACAACGAACTGACGGCGAAGGACGCCGACCTGCGCACGGTTCTCACGCAAATCATCGACCGTATCAACGCCATCATCGGGCAAGCCATCCTCAACCTTGCCCGCCGCGGCGTGAAGCACACTCCGGAACCCACACCCGAACCAACTCCGGAACCGGAACCCGTGCCCGAACCGCTGCCTTCCTATCCGGCAACGGCGACAAACATGGCTTCGGGCAGTATCAAACTTACCGTGCCCGATATTCCTGCCGATGCCGTGCCTGCCGGCTCCCGCATTGATTATACGACCCTGAAAGAGGTGATTCTCACCCTTGATTTCGCATACAGCAAAAACAGTGTCTATACATTTGCCCTTCCCGCAGGCTGGGGCGTTTCGGGACAGAACAAAGGTGAGCCGCAAACGGTTACCCTGCGCGATGTTGATGATGCCGCGCTGCTGGAAATCACCAATGTGGCTACTCGCAATATTATTCAGCGAGTCGGAGAGATATAAAAGATTTATCCCTAACAAGGTTTGAAACCTTGTTAGGGATTACAATAAAATTAAAGAATTATGGAACAGTCATTACCGCATTCATCATTGAACTCCGTACAACTTCATTTATTGAAGATGTTTTCATTCTGCAAACAGGAAAAAGACTTGAAAGAATTGAAATCTGTATTGCTCGAATTTTACAGGGCGAAAGTAAATAAAGAAGCTGCCGAACTTTGGGAAAGCAAAGAGCTGAATGATGAGAAAATCGAAGAGATGTTGCATTATCACAAACATACTCCCTACCTAATAGATAATAAATTATGAAAACATTAAGTATTGCCATATCGGACATTGACTGCAATAAGTTCCATATAAAGAAAGATAATATGGACTTTCCCGACCTTGTAAAGATTGTGAGTATGGAATTGGATCGTCAAAATCTGGATGAGTGTGTAAAACTTGCCGAAAAATACGGACTTTCCACAATGACGATGGATGAAATCACCGATGAGGTAAAAGCGGTCAGGCGGGATGCAAAGAATTGTCATTGATACGAATGTCGTTGTTTCAGCTCTTATTCAACAAAGTTATCCGCATAGGATTATTTATAATTTATTTATTGGCGGAAAAATTCAGCTTTGTGTTTCCGGACAATTGATGAGAGAATACTATAAAGTTCTTATACGTCCTAAATTTTCCCGTTATCCGGATTTCTTTGTGAAAGCTGAAATATTGCTTGTGAAAATTGAAACAAAGGCTCTAAAATATAATCCGACTATCAAATTGGATTTGTTAAAAGACAAGGATGACAATATGATTTTGGAACTTGCCGATGAGTGTCTGGTTGATTTTATAATTACGGGAAATACGAATGACTTTATATTTCCCAGCTATAAACAAACTAAAATTGTAACTCCCCAAATATATTGGGATAATTTCAACATCTACTCCTAACTCCCGACTTCTAACTCCTAAAAATAAATATAAAGAATCATGGGTAATCCAAAAGCATTTCTGACTATACACCGGCAAGAGGCGGGCTATCGTCCTGTACATGAAAGGATAGGCGATTTCGGCGAGGTGGAACAGACGCTGAACAGCAACGACCGCCGCACACAGGCTTCGCGTTGCATGGACTGCGGCGTTCCGTTCTGCCATTGGGCGTGTCCGCTGGGCAACAAACAGCCGGAGTGGCAGGATGCGCTCTACAAGGGGCGGTGGAAAGAGGCGTACCAGCTGCTGGAAAAGACGTGCGACTTTCCGGAGTTTACGGGGCGCATCTGTCCGGCTTTGTGCGAGAAAAGTTGCGTGTTGAAACACAGTGCCGACGAGCCTGTCACCATTCGCGAAAATGAAGCGGCGATCGTTGAAATCGCTTTCCGCGAAGGGTACATAAAGCCCTTGCAGCCGGTGCGCAACGGAAAACGTGTGGCTGTTGTCGGTAGCGGGCCTGCCGGATTGTCTGCCGCCAACCAACTAAACCGCAAGGGATATGAAGTGACTGTTTTTGAGAAGGATGAACTGCCCGGCGGACTTCTCCGCTACGGTATTCCCAATTTCAAGCTGAGCAAGAATATCATTGACCGCCGCATTAACCTGATGAAACAGGAGGGCGTTGTGTTCAAAACAAATACGGCAGTGGGAAACGGCGTGTCCGCCAAGGAGATTGTCGGGAATTACGATGCCGTGTGTCTGGCTGTCGGTTGCGAAACGCCGCGCGATCTGCCCGTTGAGGGGCGCAAACTGAAAGGGGTTTATTTTGCGATGGAACTTCTTGCGCAACAGAACCGCATCCTTTCCGGCATCCCCGTGCCACCGAAAAACATTCTCGACTGCAAGGGGAAGAAAGTCCTGATTATCGGCGGCGGCGATACGGGCAGCGACTGTGTGGGGACGGCGAACCGTCACGGTGCCGCTTCCGTTACTCAAATCGAAATCCTGCCGAAGCCCCCCGTTGATTGCAATCCCGAAACGCCCTGGCCGATGTACCCGTTTGTATTGAAGACGAGCAGCAGTCACGAAGAGGGTTGCGCACGCCGTTGGAACCTTTCCACCAACCGTTTCATCGGTGATAAAGGTGTGTTGAAAGCGGTCGAACTGGAAGAGGTGGAATGGATACCCGCTGCCGACGGCGGTCGTCCGGAATTGAAGATGACGGGCAGGAAGGAGACGCTCGACGTTGACCTTGTCTTCCTCGCGATGGGCTTTGTCCATCCCGAACAGGAAGGTTTGCTGAAAGAGCTTGAACTGGCTGTCGATTCACGCAAGAACATTGCTGTCAATGCGGACTATCGCACGGCTTCCAACAAGATATTCGCCTGCGGCGATGCCGTCAGCGGGGCTTCCCTCGTGGTACGCGCTATTGCTGCGGGGCGCAAAACTGCTGAGGCAATTGACGGGAGCCTGACGGCAAATTGAGAATTAGGGGAAGAGCAGATGTTATGCAGAAGTCCTGCAGGGACGGGATACTTCAGCCCCACATGCAGCGAAGCGGAATGTGGGGCTTACGAATTATGCGTCTAACGAAGTCCTGCAAGGACGACAGATTATAATTGTATCGTCCTTACAGGACTTTGTGGTAATTATCCTGCTAAACCCCACATTCCGCTTCGCTGCATGTGGGGCTGAAATATCCCGTCCCTGCAGGACTTGCCACCAGTTAATAATAGAACAGATGAAGTTTTATACTATCAATCAACCTCTTTTGTTATCTCGTGTTAGCTTCCTTCTGTTGGCTGTCGGGCTGTTTGCCTGTTCGCCGGAGGAGTCGGGCAGGAGGGAGGCTTATTTCCTTTCGGTGTCCGATTCTCTTTGGTTGGACAGGGCGTTGCTGATAGAGCGGCTGGGAGGAGATGATATGCCGGATGCCTTGTTGCAGTTTCTCCCCGAAAGGCAGGTGCGCACGGATGCCATACGATACCGGAGCGAAGATCCGCAGGGGAATGCGGTGGCGGCTTCCGGTATCGTTGTTTATCCGGCGGACGGGATGTTCAAGGGCGTTGTGGTGGGACAGCATTATTCGATTGGGGCGGACAGGGAGTCGCCGTCTGCCCGCATGGCGGTGGTCGAGTCGCTGCTTGCGCTGTTCGGCTATGTGGTGATTGCGCCGGATTTTATCGGGTTCGGTGCCACGGCGGATTTGCCGCAGACTTATATACATGCGGAGAGTACGGGGCGCGTTACGGCGGATATGGTTTTTGCGGCGCGCGAATATATGGCTGGGAAAGGGATGCCTGTTGAGGAGGAGATGTATGTAGTCGGATATTCGCAGGGCGGGTATTCGGCTTTGGCGTTTGCGAAGACAGCGGAAGAACAGTATCCCGATGATATGCCCTTGCGTCATGTTTTTGCCGGAGGAGGGCCTTACGTGCCGGAAAGCATGTTTAATCTTTTTATTGAAAAAGATGTATTGGAAAATCCCTCTACCGTTCTCCTTGCCATTACGGGATTTGATTATGCCGACGGGCTGAACCTTGACTATGCGAAAGTATTCCAAGAACCGCTATTGTCGCAGTACGAAGACTGTGTGTTCGGCAAGAAGCATACGCTCAGCGAGATGGAACGGCTTTTGGGAACAGACCGGCTAAGTGACATTTTGCATCCCGATCTATTCCTGCCGGAGCGGAACAGTGAATTTGACAAGATATACCGTTCGCTTGCCGCCAACAACCTGACTGAATGGACTCCTGAAACGCCTGTCCTGCTGGTGCACGGGACGGGGGACGGAACCGTTCCCTTTGTAAATGCCCAAACTGCCTATAATTCCTTTAAGGCAAGAGGCTGCACGGTAAGGCTGATACCCGTACCCGACGGCGATCACAGGGAAACGGGGATAGCATTCTTCCTTACTGTCCTGCAACAGCTGACCTAAATCTCCGTGTTCTCCGTGCCTCTGTGGTGAAATTTACAGATACAGCAGGGCTTTCTCCAAATCTTCGGGAGTATCTATGCCGATGGTTTCCGTGTGTGTGATGCCGGCTTTGATTTTGTAGCCGTTTTCCAGCCAGCGGAGCTGTTCGAGGCTTTCGGCAAGTTCCAAAGGGCTTGGGGGGAGAAGGGTGATTTCCCGCAACACTGCCGCACGGTAGGCGTAGAGACCGATGTGCTTGTAGTAGGAGTGGGAGGGGAGCCACTCGGAATGATGCTTCCCGCGCAGGTACGGGATAACAGAGCGGGAGAAATAGAGGGCTTCGTTGTTTTTGTTCAATACGACTTTGGGGGAGTTGGGATTGAATAAAGCCGTTTCAAAGTTGTCGTCCGGACGGAAAGGCTTTACCAAGGTGGCGATGTGTACACTTTCATCGGCGAAGCAGGCTTTCAGCGTTTCGATTTGTTCGGGACGGATAAAAGGTTCGTCGCCTTGTATGTTGATGATAATGTCATAGCCTGCGCCAACCTTTGCATAGGCTTCCTGACAACGGTCGGTGCCACTGCGGTGATTGCCGGATGTCATTACCGCCTGTCCGCCGAAGGCTTTAACTGTCGCTTCGATGCGGCTGTCATCGGTGGCAACACATACGCTGTCCAATACGCCGGACACTTGTTCATACACCCTTTGTATCATCGGCTTCCCCTTCATATCCGCCAAGGGCTTGCCGGAGAAGCGGGTGGAGGCGTAACGTGCCGGTATGATTCCGATATATTTCATGTTTGAAAAAGTTTCTGGCAAAGATATTATTTTTCACACAGAGGCAAGATGGGGAATAGCAAACCCCTGACAGGGTTTGGAACCCTGTCAGGGGTACGAAGCCATCAGGAGAAGAGACGAAGGCATCAGGATGAGAGACGAAGTGCCCCTCTGAAGAGACTAAGGCATCAGGATGAGAGACGAAGTGCCCCTCTGAAGAGACTAAGGGCTTAGTCTTATCTCCTAAGCTCTTAGTCTTTTCTCCCAAGCCTCGAGGAGAAGAGACGAAACGCTTAGGAGATAAGACGAAGCGCTTAGTCTCTTAAAAAGGGGGTAGGGAGGTACCGACAGGGGGGTAGGAGAAGGTACTTTTGACCGTTCTGAAGAGACTAAGAGCTTCGTCTTATCTCCTAAGAGCTTCGTCTCTTCTCCCAAGAGCTTCGTCTCTTCTCCTCGAGGCTTGGGAGAAAAGACGAAGCGTTTAGGAGATAAAACATAAGAATAAGGGACGGGAGATTTCAGAACCACAAGAAACCCCTAACAGAGCAACCCCTAGCAGAGTTTGAAACCCTGTTAGGGGGTAGTGTTCGGATGAATTATTTTTACAATAATTTGGGATACTGTTATTTTTTGTACGTTTGCGCGGCTTAGTTCTAAAAGGACTTTAATGTGTAGCCTTGTTTTACGTCTGGCGGAAATCTGATGTTACGCATTCAAAAATTGACGTAGTTCCCGTTGAACTATGGTGCCGATGCGGCGCAGAAGCCCTGAAAGGGCAAGGAATTTCAGCTCCACATGCAGCACAGCGGAATGTGGGAATGCGGGGTTAATGTGTGGGGAATGTAGAGGGAATGTGGTGTTGCGCAGATGCCCTGAAGGGGCAAGAGATTTCAGCCCCACATGCAGCGAAGCGGAATGTGGGGTACGGATGAATACATACAAATAAAGCCCTGAAAGGGCGATACAAATTCGCTACATGTGGGGCTGAAATTTCTGCCCTTTCAGGGCATCTGGTAAAATAAGTCCAACGGGGACTCTTGCGTGCTTTCATTTACTTGTTGTTAAACTATAAATTATCAATTCTGTTATGAGGAACAAAATTCAGAAGAAGTTGTCAGGGCTGCTTGTCCTGCTTCTGTTTGTCCCTGTTCTCGCATGGGGACAGACAAAGACGGTGACGGGGGTCATCAAAGACGCTACGGGCGAAACGGTAATCGGTGCCAGCGTGCTCGAAACGGGTACGACGAACGGGACGATTACGGGTATTGACGGGGACTTTACGCTTACCGTCGGGGCACAGTCCACGCTGACGGTGTCGTATGTGGGTTATCTGACGCAGATCATTGCCACGAGCGGGAAGACACAGTTCAACATTACGTTGGCGGACGATACGCAGGCGTTGGAAGAGGTGGTAGTTGTCGGTTACGGTGTTCAGCGAAAAGAATCGGTGACCGGTTCGGTTGCTTCGATGAAAGGAGATGCGATACGCGGTATTGCATCGACCAATGTTTCACAGGCTTTGCAGGGTCGCGTTGCCGGTGTGGAAATGGCGCAGACATCCTCCAAACCGGGTGCTGAAATGCAAATCCGTATCCGCGGTACGCGCTCGCTCAATGCCAGCAACGACCCGCTGGTAGTGCTCGACGGTATCCCCTTTGCCGGAAACCTCAGCGACATCAATCCGAATGACATCAAGAGTGTGGACATCCTGAAAGATGCTTCGGCAACCGCCATCTACGGGTCGCGCGGTGCGAATGGCGTACTCATGGTAACCACCAACCGGGGGCAAAACGGACAGCAGGCAAGGGTAACCTATAACGGCTACTATGGCACAAAAGACGTATTTGCCAAATTTGACATGATGGACGGGCCGGCTTTTGCCAAGATGCGCAAGTATGCCAACATGCCTGCCTATGTAAATAATACGGCGGATGAATCCGACAATACAAACACCGACTGGCAAGACTTGTTCTATAAAACAGGCAGTGTTCAAAGCCATGATATAGGCATTTCGGGCGGTACTGAGCACGGTGCTTATACGGTCGGCATGGGCTACTATAACGATAAAGGCGTAGTTCCCTTGGAACAATACAACCGTATTTCGTTGCGTGCCAGCCTTGATCAGGAAATAGGCAAGCTCTTCCGTTTCGGTGTTACCACAACCAACAACTACAACGTGACTGACGGTCGCAGTTCGGGAGGATTGTACCAAGTATTGCAGATGACGCCGCTTATCAGCCCTTATAATGCAGACGGCACTTGGAAAAGAACCGTGGATATGCCGGCAGATAAAGGCGCATGGACTTATACAAGAGATATAGTAGAAGGCTATAAAGACCAAATGCTCACCCAAACCAAAGGCTTCGGTTCTTATAATACCATCTACGGCGAAGTGAAAATACCCTATGTGGAAGGTTTGAAATATCGTGCCAACTTGGGCTTGAACTTCCGTATGCAAACCGGCGGAAGCTACACGGGAGAAGGGATAAACAATACCTCACCGACCAACCCTTCCGTTGCTTCTATCAATAACTCATTGAGAACCAATTGGGCAATAGAAAACCTGTTGACCTACGACCGCACCTTTGCCGGCAAGCATCAGGTGAATGCCGTAGCGATGTATTCCGCCGAGGAAACCACGTACAACCGTTCGCAGGTCAATGCAAGAGATGTTGCCGGACATTTCCAATGGTATAATCTGGGACAGGCTGCCGGCGAAATCACCGTTAATCCCGGCTCCGATTATCAACAATATCAGAAGAGCGGCTTGCTGTCGTACATGGGTCGTGTAATGTATTCGTATGACAGCCGCTATATGCTGTCGGCTACCCTCCGTTCCGATGCATCCTCCAGATTGGCTCCCGGACAGCAATGGCATACCTATCCTGCCGTATCTGCGGGGTGGAACATAAAAAGGGAAGGTTTCATGGATGAGGTCAATTGGCTTGACAACCTAAAACTGAGGGTAGGCTACGGGGAAACTTCCAACCAATCTGTTGATCCTTATCAGACACTTGGACGTTTGGCTACCCGCCCCTATAACTTCGGCGACAGCAGCGACAATTTCTCTACGGGCTATTATGTAAGCCAGTTGCCCAATAACAATTTAGGTTGGGAATATTCCACCACATGGAACTATGGTGCGGACTTCTCCCTGTTGAACAGCCGCTTGTCCGGTACATTTGAGTATTATGTAACCAATACCAAAGATCTTTTGCTCAGCGTAGATCTTCCTTCCACATCGGGCGTAACCAGCTACATGGCAAACGTAGGGGAAACCCAAAACAAAGGCTTTGAACTTTCGCTTAACGGCGTAATATTGGACAACCTCAACGGCTGGACATGGGAAGCCGGCATCAACCTGTATGCAAACAGTAACAAGTTGCTGGCACTTGCTTCGGGTGTGGAAAAGAACGAGGGCAACGCATGGTTCGTAGGCTCCCCCATCAATGTAATCTATGCCCCCAAGAAGATTGGGCTTTGGCAGGCAGGCGACCCTTATATGGATATTCTTGAACCGGGTGGAAACGCGGGTATGATTAAGGTAGAATACACCGGCGACTACAATCCCGACGGCACGCCGACAAGGGCAATCGACGGAGGAGGTGCCGACCGCCAAGTCATTGAAGTAGATCCCAACTTTCAGGGTGGTTTCAACACTCGCGTGGGGTACAAGGGATTTGACCTGACCGTAATCGGTGCCTTCAAAAGCGGTGGTACGCTCGTCAGCTCACTTTATGCTGCCAACGGCTACCTCAATATGTTGTCCGGGCGCAGAGGGCAGGTGAATGTGGACTATTGGACAGAAGAAAACACCGATGCCAAATACCCCAAACCCGGCGGCATACAGAGCGGAGACAATCCGAAATACGGTAATACTTTGGCATTGTTCGATGCTTCCTATTTGAAGGTACGCGCCATTACTTTGGGGTACACTTTCAATCAAAAGGCGATTAAAGATTTGGGTATTCAAACCCTGCGGCTTTATGCCACGGTTCAGAACCCGTTTGTGTTGTTCTCTCCCTACACGAACGAATCAGGCATGGATCCCGAAACCAATTCCTACGGCGAAGAAAACTCGGCAGTGGAAACCGGTTTGGTGAGCAATCGTATCCTGACCATAGGCACCAACTCGCCTACCACGCGCAACTACATGGTCGGTCTTAACTTAACATTCTAAATAAACATGATAATGAAAAAGATACATACAAAAATAATGGCAGGACTGTTGATGTTATTGTTCCTGTCGGTGGCATGTACGAATCTCTTGGACGAACAGCCGCGCAGTATTTATGAACCCGGTTATTTCAAAACAGAGGAAGGGGTGCAGGGAGGATTGACCTCCATGTACGCTCACCTGCGCTACATCTACGGACAGGGCTATTACTATAATATAACCCTTACCGGCACCGATGAATACACTTGGGCAAACAGTGCCGACGGAAACTTCAAAGATGCCGACATGACCAGTGGCGGGACGATGACCCCTTCCACCTCCCGCGCCGATGTTGTCTGGACACAAGCCTTTCCCAATATCAATACCGCCAGCGGTGTAATTGAAAACGCCGAAGCGGTAGGCGTGGCTCCGTCATTGGTGGCAGAAGCCCGCTTCTTCCGTGCCTTCGACTATTTTGTGCTGGTTCAGACCTTTGGTGGAGTGCCACTTGATTTGGGTGCCGGCAACCTGAAATTCAATACCACACCGGTGAGCGTATCAACGCGCAACACTGTGCCCGAAGTCTATACGATCGGCATCTTCCCCGACCTGCTCACAGCGGTAAAAGACCTTCCAGACAACCCCCGTATCATTGGTGCTGCCACGAAGACGCTTGCCCGTCTTTATCTTTCAAAGGCGTATCTGACTTACGCATGGTGGCTGGAAAACCCGAACAATATCCCTACTTATCCCGAAGCTCAGAGAACAGACCCCGACGGGCATGATGCCGCATGGTATTTCCAGAAGGCTTACGATGTAGCCGCCGAGGCGATTGCGAACCCAGGCCCTTTCGGCTTGCAGCCCACGTACTACGATGTGCATTTGGCGCAGAACGACCGCAACCTTGAAATCCTGCTGTTTGCCGACCATACCAACGCAAGCCAGTATTACAACGGCGGAATTGACTTTGGCTACGCAAACGGGGAAACACCGGATAACTTTGCTTCTTGGATGGTAACGCCGCAGATGGAGAATATAAGGAGTGCGGAAACTTCCGGCGGTGCTTATGCTTTCAGCTCTGTCCGGCGTGAAGCGGCGCAATGGGGCGGTCGCCCTTGGACACGTATGGCTCCTCCCATTGGTGTAATTGAAACTACATTTGCTGACAAAACCAACGACTCGCGCTATGACGGAACCTTTACCACCGTTTTTCGCGGCAATTGGAATAAGGCAGGTGTGGCAAGCCCTGTTATGTATAATGCAAACAATTTGCCGGTGTCCACAGGGGATGCCATACTGACTTTCCTGCCGGATGAAATGCTGACAGGTTCCATTACTTACCCCGTTAAAGAGGATAACAACGGGAACGGCAATAGCGGCGTTGCCGCAGGCGCATTGCCCGGAAGAGCCGATTGGGTAATACACCCGCGCGGCATAAACCGGCAGTATTATCCGGGACTTTGGAAAATCGGAACGTACCGTACCGACAACGGCACCGGATTGGGAACCCCCAACGGCAGCACCTGCCGTCCGTTTGACATTGCCAAATTCTCCGAACTGTACCTGATAGCCGCCGAAGCCGCTGTAAAGGGAGCCACAACCAAAGCCGGTCAAAGTGCCAGAGAATTGGTGAATGTGCTTCGTGCCAGAGCCGGCAAATGGAGCTTCAGCAATGCCGGAAATGCACCCAAAGTGGAAGACCATAGCGCGGCAATGACAGCTGCCACTCCGCAGGTGATAGACATCCGTTACATTTTGGCGGAACGCTCACGCGAATTTTACGGCGAAGGCTATCGCTGGTTCGACTTGGTGCGTACACAAATGTGGAAGGAAATAGCAGGCACATACGAAATAGCCGCTGCCGGAAGCCATACGCCCGAAACGTTCACCCGTGCCATCGAACCCCGCCATTATCTGCGCCCCATTCCGCAGGCACAAATGGACAGATTAGTCATAAGCGATGCCGAAAAGGCTGCTTATCAGAATCCGGGCTACTAATTTTGACTGATGTTATGTAGATGCCCCTTCGGGGCAAGAGATTTCAGCCCCACATGAAGCACAGCGGAATGTGGGGGTTACAAGGGCAATACCGCCGATAAAATCCTGAAAGGATGACAGAATATATCGTTCTTTCAGAACTCCCCTGTCGGCGGCATCCTTAACCCCACATTCCGCTGCGCTTCATGTGGGGCTGAAATCTTGTATCCTTTCAGGATACCCCTGACGGCGGTATTCGTAAACCCATAAACCCCTGACAGGGTTTCAAACCCTGTCAGGGGTAAGATTTTTTATTCTTTAGAGACGAAGTCTTATTCCTCGCTGACGAAGCCTTTCGTCACACTGACGAAGCCTTATTCCTCACTGACGAAGTCTTATTCCTCGCTGACGAAGCCTTATTCCACTTTGAAGCGGTCAAAACCCTCCTGTATGTGATCCCGATCCATGCCTGAAAACGCTGTTTCAAGTGGAGTAGCACTTACTTCTCTCTGACTGAGCCTTACTTCTCGCTGACCAAGCCTTATTCCTCACTGACGAAGCCTTTCGTCTCACTGACGAAGCCTTATTCCTCTTCGCGTATGCCCTTCGTCACAAAAGTTGATACCTTTGTCAGCGAATCTTGATGCCGTGTCAGCGAGCCTTGCCCCTCCGTCTCTCTGCCCGACGGCCAAATAAAAAAACATGTCATGTCAATAAGGTTTTTGTTTCTCTGCTTTTTATATCTGGCGGCGACTTCTGCTTTTGCACAAGTCCGGTTGCCCAAACTGACTGGTGACGGCATGGTGTTGCAGCGCAACGCCCCTGTAAAGATTTGGGGTTGGGCTGGGTCGCAGGAAAAAATCACTGTCGCTTTTAATGATTCGGCTTATCAAACTGTTGCTAACAATAAAGGTGAATGGGAAATCCTTCTTGGTAAATTCAACGCCGGAGGTGCTTATACAATGACAATCGAGGCAAGCAATACCATTATAATTAAGGACATTCTGATTGGCGACGTTTGGATTTGTTCCGGACAATCCAATATGGAATTGCCGATGAAAAGGGTTGCACCCATATACGAGGCGGAAATTGCTTCTGCCGATTATCCGCAAATCCGCTATTTTGAAGTTCCAAAAACCTATGATTTTAACGAAGCGCAAACCGATGTGGCTTCCGGTCAATGGACGGCGACCGACCCCAACACTGTGCTTGACTTTTCTGCCGCCGCCTATTTCTTTGCCAAAGAGATTTACGACCGCTATCAAATTCCCGTCGGCTTAATCAATACCGCGCTGGGCGGCTCGCCTGTGGAAGCGTGGATTAGCGAGGACTCCATCCGCCGATACCCTGATTATTTCGCAGAGCTTCAACGTTTCAAAGTCCCCCTTTTCATACAGCAGATACAGACGGAAGACAGGCAACGGACGGAAAACTGGTACAGGGAGGCGCGGTTGAAGGATCAGGGCTATGCCTCTTTGCCTTGGTATGCGGAAAACCTGCCTACGGCGGATTGGTCGGAGATGGACGTGCCCGGTTATTGGGCGGAGGAAAACGGCAAGCCGGTAAATGGCGTGATGTGGTTTCGGAAAGAGATTGACTTGCCTGCCGCCGTGTCGGGCAAACAGGGGAAACTGCTGTTGGGTCGCATTGTGGATGCCGATTCGACGTTTATCAACGGGCAGTTTGTCGGCACAGTCAGCTATCAATATCCCCCAAGGCGGTACGATGTGCCTGCCGGCATTTTGAAAGAGGGGAAGAACACGCTTGCCGTGAGGGTTGTCAGCAATGCCGGTCGCGGGGGCTTTGTCGAAGACAAACCCTATCGGCTGGAACTCGGAAATCAGACCATTGACCTGCGCGGCGCATGGCAATACAAAGCGGGCGTACAAATGGAAGCCCTGCGCGGCGAAACGGCTGTCCGCTGGAAACCGTCCGGCTTGTATAATGCCATGATTGCCCCGCTGCTGAACTATCCGATCAAGGGTACCGTCTGGTATCAGGGAGAATCGAACACCGCTAAACCGGCTGAATACCGCGACCTTTTCGCTACGCTCATCAACGATTGGCGCAGTAAATGGCATCAGGGCGATTTCCCTTTCCTCTTCGTTCAGCTTGCCAACTATATGGAAGCCAAGCCGCAACCTTCCGAAAGTAATTGGGCGGCATTGAGGGAAAGCCAGCTGAAAACACTTTCGCTGCCCCATACGGGAATGGCGGTTGCCATTGATATTGGCGAATGGAATGATATTCACCCGCTTAATAAAAAGGATATAGGCAAACGGTTGGCGTTGGCAGCCCGAAAGCAGGCTTACGGGGAGAATGACATTGTCTATTCAGGTCCCGTCTATGAATCTATGAAAACGGAAGGGAATAAAATCATCCTTACATTCTCCCATGCCGGCAGCGGATTGACGATGAAGAGGGACGAACTGCATGCCTTTGCCATTGCGGGCAAGGACAACCGCTTTGTATGGGCAAAGGCGAGGATTGAAGGCGGCAACCGCGTCATTGTATGGAGTGATGAAATAAGCGACCCCGTTGCCGTCAGATACGCCTGGGCGGACAATCCCGAAAATGCCAACTTGTACAACAGGGAAGGCTTGCCGGCATCACCATTCAGGACGGGCGATTGACTGTAATCTCTCCAATCGTTTCAATGCCTCCGCCAGTGTTTCGATGTTTTTGGCAAAATGAAAACGGATCAGATGATTGACATTGTTCTTGAAGAAACTTGAACAGGGAACGGCAGCCACGCCGATTTCCTGCGCCAGCCACTCGCAGAATTTCAAATCATCCGTTACGCCAAATTCGGAAATATCTGCCATGATGTAGTAAGCACCTTGCGGAACGGTGTGTTTCAGTCCAAGTTTTTTCAGACCTTGCAGAAAGAAGTCCCTTTTTGCTGCATAATGCGCCTGCAAATCCCTGTAATAATCATCTCCGAAATTCAATGCCGTGACGGCGGCTTCCTGCAGCGGGGCGGCTGCTCCGACGGTAAGGAAGTCATGCACTTTGCGTATGTTTTCCGTGATGCGGGGCGGGGCGATGGCATACCCCAAACGCCAGCCTGTGATGGAATAGGTCTTTGACAGCGAACTGCACGAGATCGTCCGGTCTGCCACGCCGGGCAGAGAGGCAAAATAGACATGCTCGTAAGGCTCGTAAACAATATGTTCATACACCTCGTCGGTAATAACAAACGTATCATATTTGATGGCAAAATCGGCGATGATCTGCAATTCCGCACGAGAAAAAACCTTGCCGGACGGATTGGACGGGTTGCACAATATCAACGCCTTCGGGTGCTGCTTAAACGCCGCTTCCAGCTCTTCCACATCAAAATTGAAATGCGGCGGATTCAAATGCACATAAATGGGTTCTGCTCCCGATAAAATGGCATCGGCACCGTAGTTTTCATAAAACGGGGAAAAGACGACCACCTTGTCGCCGGGATTGACAACGGTAAGCATCGCCGCAATCATCGCCTCCGTACTTCCGCAGGTTACAACAATTTGCGTTTCGGGGTCAATCTCTGTTCCCATAAACTTTGACTGCTTGCGAGCCAACGCCTCCCGAAAGTTTTGCGCCCCCCACGTAATGGCATATTGATGCAGACTGCCGCCGGCAACCGTTTTCAGTGCGTCTTTCAGTTCCTGCGGCGGGTCAAAATCGGGAAATCCCTGCGACAGGTTCACTGCATTGTATTTGTTGGCAATCCTTGTCATCCGGCGGATGACTGAATCCGTGAAACCGGCTGTTCTTTTACTTAATTCGGGCATAATTCGTTTCTTAAAAAAGGGCAAAAATAAGCGGTTCGGGCAACATTTGAAATACCACAGATATGGTATATTAAAAAGAATTGAAAAACCTTGTCCGATAAAATTAAACCTCTATATTTGCACCCGCATTCAAAAACGAAACCAACCGTAAAGACTTGGTAGCTCAGTTGGTAGAGCAAATGACTCTTAATCATTGGGTCGAGGGTTCGAGCCCCTCCCAGGTCACTGCAACGAAGAAGCGGCAACTGAATATTTCGGTTGTCGCTTCTTTGTTATAAGTACGTGATGCAAATTAGTTTATATAATATCTCATAATATTGCGCGGTCGTCCCGAAGGGACAGAAGATTTCAGCCCACATGCAGCGTAGCGGAATGTGGGGTTTACGGAATGGGCAACCCAATGAAATCCTGAAAGGATGATACAAATACAAACCATATTTACAATGCAACCTGTAACAATATATATATTATCGTTCTTTCAGAACTTATTGGTAATGGCTCTTTTAACCCCACATTCCGCTTTGCTGCATGTGGGGCTGAAATCTCCCACCCCTTTGGGGCTACTGTGAAACATAAGTATAAACTATTTTTTATCACATACTTACACTTAAAAACATTGTGTTAAAGAAGATAGCAGCCACCGTCGGCAGCCGTTACCTGATTGCCTTGCTTAATCTGGCACTTATTTTTGTCAATGCCAAGGTGCTGGGTGTTGCCGGAGTCGGGACGATCGGGCTGATTATGGCTTCGATGAATATGGTTGTTATTTTCTGCGGGATATTGAGCAGGAATACGCTGGTCTATTTCATGGGGAAGTATGCCATTCGGACGCTTTTTTCGGTGGCGCACGGGTGGACGTGTGTAGGGGCGGCTGTGGCAACGGGGGCGATGTCTGTTGCCGGACTTATCCCCGGAGGGTATGCGTGGGATGTTTTCGGATTGGCGGCGGTTCATTCCTTTGTGGGTGCCAATACCGGTTTTCTGTTGGGGAAAGATCGTATCAAGGCGTTGAACTGTACGTATATCCTGCAAGGGGGATTGCTGTTTTTCGTGCTGCTTTATTTCTACTTCGGTGCCGGTCTGCCGGAGATACGCTCCTATATTCGGGCATTGTATATCACCAACGGGGCGGCTTTTGCGGCGAGCTTGCTGTGGGTTCTGCCGTATCTGCGGGAAAAGGGGGAGGCGGAGAGTCCGCCCCTGCTGAAACTGTTGCGGGAGATGTCCGTGTACGGACTTTGGGCGGCGGCGGACAATCTGGCGGAAAGCCTTGCCACACGTCTGAATTATTTCCTCATTCAGCATTTCGGCGGCATGGGCAGTGTGGGCTTGCTGGATGCGGGGACAAAGATGTCCGAAAGTGTATGGCATATCAGCCGCAGCGTCAGTCTGCTGGAATATGGCAGTGTCAGCCGTAGCCGTAGCCTTGCGGAGCAAAAGGACGTCACGCTCAGGCTTTTCAAACTGACCTTTTGCGCTCTGTCCGTTGCAACGGGATGTATCCTCTGCATACCGGAATGGGTTTATACCGATTACCTGTTCAGTCCCGAATTTGCCGGCATCCGGCAGGTTATCAAGGGGCTTTCCGTCGGCATCGTTGCTTTTGGGAGCAACAGCATCCTCAGTCATTTCTTTATCGGAAGCGGGCGGGTGCGATACAGCACGTATTGCTCCTGCACAGGGCTTGTCGTGCTGCTGGCAGCCGGAGGAATTCTTATTCCGGGCTACGGGGTGACGGGAGCCGCCGTTTCATGCAGCATAGCCTTTTCCGCCATGCTTGCCTTCTCCCTTGCCGTTTTTGTTCGCCAGACGGATACCCGCCTGGCGGAGTTTTTTCAATGATTTCCTGTTGTTTTGCGGCTAAACTTCCTGAATATCGGGACGACCGTGCAATTTTAAAAAGACTCTATATAACGGCTCTATTCTTTTACAGAATGGCCTTGTTATTTTTGGTTCTATGCTATTCTAAAAATAGTGACTCTATTATTTTTTAGAACAACCCTGTTCTATTTAAGAACGATACTGTTCTTCTTTGGAATATCCCGTTCTTCTGCGGAATGTGGGGCTACAAGGACGACAGTTGTATCATCCTTTCAGATACTATGATTGGCTCCAAATAAAATTTGTTAAAAGTA
>LBCX01000213.1 GCA_001657575.1 Bacteroidales bacterium Barb4 | reverse complement strand
ACACACACACACACACACACACACACACACACACACACACAACTCTCTCATCGCGCGACAATGTAGCGATACTTTTCTTTCCCGAAATCTTTTTACATACTTCATATAGAAACGCTTTTACCGGCGCAGGTCTCAACGCCTGTCGGTGAAAGCGTTTTTTATGTTACCCCTAACAGGGTTTGGAACCCTGTTAGGGGTGGGTGGAGCGTACTTGGTTATTAATAATTTGTTAAACCCTTAAATCGAAATGCCTATGATGATATGACAGAAAGGACAAGAGCCGGAGGATGCTGCCGCATTTGCCGGTCGGAATAATTGATACAAAACAATCCAATGAATTACTATTAACAAGAAAATGAAGTAAGATTATGAAAATTACACAGCAGTTTCTACGTATGACAAGCCTTTCCGCCTGTCTTCTGTTTCTTTGTGTGTCCGCACCGGATGCATGGGGGAATACTTCGGAAAGCAATGCTTCTCCCGTTGCCGCCCAGCAGGGACGTACCGTCAAGGGAGTGATAAGCGATACAAGCGGTGAACCGATTATCGGTGCCAACGTGACCGTAAAGGGTACAACCATCGGTACCGTGACTAATTTCGACGGTGAATACAGTCTGGAAGTTCCGGCTAACACCATTCTGTCTGTTTCCTATATCGGTTACGTTTCCAAAGACGTACAGACGGGCAACCAATCGACCGTTAATGTCACCCTTGCCGAAGACACACAGGCTTTGGACGAAGTGGTGGTCGTAGGCTATGGTACGCAACGCAAGTCGGATGTAACGGGGTCTATCTCCGTAACGGCGGCAGAGGATATACTGAAAACCTCTTCCTTTAACGCTTTATCCGGTTTGAAGGGGAAAGCATCGGGTGTAAACATCTTTTCCAACTCCGGACAGCCCGGCGGACCTACCCGTGTTATGATTCGCGGTATCGGTACGATTAATTCGTCCTCCAATCCGCTGTATGTGGTGGATGGTGTGGTGATGGAAGATTTCCAATTCCTCAATCCGAATGACATTGAACGCATCGAGGTGTTGAAAGATGCTTCGGCTGCCGCTATCTACGGGGCACGCGGTGCGAACGGCGTTATTATGGTTACCACCAAACGCGGTTTGAAAGGGGACGGCGTACAAATCGGCTACAGCGGTTACGTCAGCATGTCCGCTCCGGCAAGCCGGATGGACGTGATGAACTCCGCCGAGTTTATGGAAGCCATGAACCTATCGTTTGAGAACGACAGGAAATGGTACGGCGGTACGAAATCTTTCGATGTAAGCGACCCGAGGCTGTTCGACTCCAACGGCAATCCATTGTATGATACGGACTGGCAGGCAGAGGCTACCCGCACGGCTCTCTCCCACAATCATCAGCTGTCCGTTCAGCAGGGAGGCAAGAACTCCTCCGTCGGTGCATTCATTAACTATACGGATATGCAGGGTGTGATGCGCAATACCTTTATGAAGCGTTTGAACGCCAAGCTGGCATACGATGCCAAACCGACCGACTGGCTGTCCACCGAGATAAACCTGCTGGTCAACCATACATGGCAGAACGACACCGATGAAGGCGGAGGCGGTCAGGTTGCCCGCCGTACCATGATTGAGATGCCGCCCATCTTCCCCGTCAAATGGCCGGACGGTACGTGGTCAAACTCACAATCCACCGATGACTTTGCCTTTGAAGCTATGGCAAACCCCATTCACGCATTGGATACACAGCAGCGTATGCGCTATCGCACACAGGTGTTCGGGAATGCCGCTTTAATCTTCCACCTGATGCCGGGCTTGGATTTGAAAACACAGTTCGGTACGGATGCCCACCTGCGCAAATGGAAGGAATATTCGCCGACGGATTTGATCAACATCGCCGCTCCGCAGGGCTATGCCTATATGAGCGACACGCAGATATTGTATTGGCAGGAAGAAACCTATCTGTCCTATAACAAGGTATTCGGCAAGCACCGTATCAACGCCATGGCGGGTCTCTCCTGGCAGCAGCGGACGGAAAGCAGCATGAGCATTGCCGTCAGAGGCTTCTCCGACAACTTCTACGGCTTTAACAATCTGGGCGTGGCAACCGTGCCGGATCCCCCTTCTTCCAGCTGGACGCGCTGGGCGATGAACTCCTACTTCCTGAGGGGTGCTTATACCAGCAACGACCGGTATATGGCTACCGTTACCGCCCGTATGGACGGCTCCTCCAAGTTCGGCAAGAACAACAAGTATGCTTTCTTCCCCTCGCTCGGTTTGGGCTGGCTGGTTTCCAACGAAGACTTTATGAGCGACCTGTCCGCTATCAACCAGTTGAAACTCCATGCCAGCTACGGGATGACGGGTAACTCCGAAATCGGTTCTTTCAGCTCGCTGGCGATGGTTAGTTCGGGTACTTATTTGATTGACGGACAACGGCAGTCAACAGGCTACTCTTCCCGTCTTGCCAATCCCGATTTGAAATGGGAAAAGACCAACCAGTTTGATGCCGGTTTCAACCTGAACCTGCTTCAAAACCGTTTGAACTTTGACGTTTCCTATTACTACAAACTGACAACCGATTTGTTGCTGAACCGTCCCGTTCCGCATTCCACAGGTTACAGTTCCGTAATGGACAACATCGGCGAAGTAGCCAATCGCGGTATTGACTTTATGCTGAACACCGTGAACGTGAAGACAGACGACTTCCAATGGACATCCACCCTAAACCTGAATTACAACAAGAACGAGATCAAGAAACTGGGTGAAAACAACGAAGACATCCTTCCCGGTCCCGATTGGGTTTCCGGCAGTCAGACCATCCTTCGCGTGGGTGAATCCGTAAGCTCCTTCTGGGGATACGAACGTTTGGGCGTATGGACACAGGAAGAAGAAGGAACGGAAGCATTCAAAGCCGCCGGTGCCAAAGTGGGGCAAGCCAAACGTTCCGTCGCCAAGAAAATACTGGGCAAGGGTATCCCCGACTGGACAGGCAGTTTTATCAATACGTTCGGCTACAAAAACTTTGATGTGACGTTAGACTTGCAGTTTGTGACGGGCGTGGACGTGTTGCAACAATACTCCCATTCTGCCGAAGACCGTTTCGGTTATACCAACGGTTTGAGGACAATCCTGACCGAAGGCTACAACGGTTCAAACCCCAACACAATGGTACAGGCTATCCGCAACGCCAACCTCTCCGGGCAGAACTCGGAAGTGGATTCCCGCTGGGCGTGCGACGGCTCTTATCTGCGTGCCAATGTGATTCAACTGGGTTACAACTTCGACAACAAAGCTCTCAAAGCCATGAATCTGTCGGCTCTCCGCCTCTATGCAAGCGTAAACAATGCCTTTCTGATTCATTCAAGCGATTTCAGGGGCTTGGATCCGGAAGGAACTTCGCAAGGCGACAACCAATGGGGACAAAACATGTTCTTCTTCCAATACCCGAAACCAAGAACATGGACTTTGGGCGTGAACGTAACATTTTAATAATTAAAGAATCATACAACAATGAAAAAGATAATAGCAGGACTACTCTGTACAGCCTTTTTGGTTGTCTCTTCCTCGTGCGACAGTTTTCTGGAAGAAAAACCGAAAACGAATATGGGCACGGAGCAAAACTTCTCTGCTCCGGCACATGCCCGCAGTGCCGTCAATGCGCTCTATCGGAAGGGTGCCCCCAAGTTCTATTCCGACGGCGGCGTTTACATGCCGCAACGGGCTACGCACGGCGGCTTTATCTCCGGCTTCTTTGACAATGAATACAAAGGGCAGGAAGTGATTTGCGACTACAGCCAGAAGTTGTCTATTACGTCGGGGAATATTTCGGGTGCTTTGGACGGCGTATGGGATGAAGCCTTCGGTGCCATCTCCCGCGCCAATACCGCTATTCACTATGTGCCTGCTACGCCGGACTTATCCGACAGCGACAAGGCGACTTTGGTAGCGGAAGCCAAGTTCTTTCGGGCATTCAACTATTTCTATCTGGTCAGGTATTTTGGCGATATTCCCTTGATTCTTGAACCTTATGAATCATTGGAAAACATGTATGCCGCCCGTACAGGCACGGCGGAGGTGTATGCACAGATTGTAAAGGATTTGACGGATGCCGTTGCCGCCTTGCCGGCGGAAGCCTTCTGCAACAATGCCCACCGTATCTCCAGGTACACGGCTGAAACCGTTTTGGCACATGTCTATTTGCAGATGAGCGGCTACCCCTTGCAGGCTACTAACAACTACGCCGCCGCCGCTTCTGCCGCCAGAGACGTTATCAACAGCGGCAAGCACAGCCTGGCACAGCATGGAGGTACGCCGGAAACCAGCGCATACAACCTCATCCGTACAACGGACAATCATCCGGAGTATATCTACACGATGGAGTATGTAACGGGTATCGACAAAAACGACGGACGTGTGCAGACAAGCCTGCCGAATGCTGCTTCCACATGGGGAGTCTATAAGTATAACATTACCTGCAACGCCTATCGTCCGGTAAAGGAATACATGAACGTCTATGACAAGGCGAAAGACCTTCGCGCACAGCAAGACCAGTTCTTCTCCTACGCAATCACCTACGAGAAAGACGGTGAGACAATCACCTACAACATTCCCGAAGACAAATCTCCCGCCGCCCACTTCTGGTACGAAGAAAATGCTGCCCTGAACACCGGCAACAGCGACAAGGACTTTGTGATGTATCGTTTTGCGGAAGTATTGCTGATTGCCGCCGAAGCCATCGCCCAAACGGAAGGCGTAACCGCCGAAGCCGTGAAATATTTGGCAGACGTGCGAGCCAGAGCGTACAGCACCACCCCCCGCACCGACATCGTATCTTCCCTGACAAGCCTGTCGAAAGAAGCCTTTATACAGGAAGTATGGCAGGAGCGTATGCGTGAACTTGTCTATGACCTCCGTGTATGGGACGACATTCAACGGACACGCATGTATCCGGTGACGACGGCGACTGCTCCGGGCAAGGCTGCGTTTGTAAACGTAATCGGTGCTGTCAACCCTTGGGGGCAGACGTTTCAGGAAAAGCATCTCCTGTGGCCTGTCTCAGCCAATGAGATGCAGCGTAATCCGTCATTGAAGCAGAATCAGGGGTATTAATCCGAATCTTTGAGACAGGTGTCCTTTATTCGTAGGGACACCTGTCTTTTTTTAGACACGGCTTTCTGGATGCCTCGAAAGGACAGGAGATTTCAACCCCACAACATACCCCTAACAGGGTTTCAAACCCTGTCAGGGGTAAGATTTTTTATTCTTTAGAGACGAAG
>LBCX01000212.1 GCA_001657575.1 Bacteroidales bacterium Barb4 | reverse complement strand
AAACAGGAGATTTAAGGATTTTTCAATCATGTGTTCAACCTTGCTGCAGCACTTCCCTTTTCGCTTGAATCTTGCCGGATAATGGCGCACCCGATAATGTTATCCCAAAGCCTTCTCCCTGTTTTTGCAGACCGGTCTCCGCAGACAAAAGAGATAAACCTTTTTCCAATTCTGTCAACAGCAATCCGTATCCGACAACAGTTTTTTTTGAACCAGCGCAAGTATGCATCTCATCTGATTCAACCGCTTCAACTGCCGATGTATTCTTGGGCAGGCTTGCCTTTGATCCATAGTCTTTTATCTGCCGATAGACTGTGCCGTAACTGATTTTTAACAAACGACCGACAGCCCGGAACCCCAAGCCTTTCAAATACATTTCCAATTAACGATTCCCAAAATAGATTCTTGTCCATTTTCCAAATTAACCGACATCGGTTCAACGTTTTTTCTATTGACTAAACAAGGCATAAGTTTTTGTGTTTTGGAGTGATGGGTTCTTGTGCTATGGAATGTGCAATTGTTGGTGTCTTTGTTGTCCCCCATCCATTTTTTACTGTAAAATTATATATAGTCGCCATATTTTTATCCTGCCGTCAGGAAGAGAGACAGGGGGCGGGGAACGCTTGTGCAGGCATCAACTCCTGTGACTCAGCTATCCCTGCGCCGAAAGTTTTTGTATAGCGGGACGAACACGATGATTGCCGAAGCCGTCAGGGCGAATATGACATTAAACGTCAGCTTCTCGGCGGAGGTAAGCAGTATGTAGCATAACATGCCCCATAAGAGGGTGATGCAGACTGCCTGATTGTTTGTTATCTTTCTGCGTGCCATAGGCGCAAAGAAACGCATTTTAGCGTTACAATCCCCACCCTTCCCTGTCAAGGTTGCGGTAATTGATGGCTTCGGCGATGTGTGGGGCTTCCACTTTGGCAGAGCCGGCAAGGTCGGCGATGGTGCGGGATACTTTCAGGATGCGGTAGTAGGCTCGTGCCGAAAGGTTCAGCCGTTCCATGGCGTATTTCAGGCGGGACAATCCCTCTTTGTCGGGGGATGCGTAGGCTTCCAGCTGCTTGGCATTCATCTGGGCGTTGCAGTATGTCCCCTCGCAGGCTTGGAAGCGTTCCGCCTGTACAGCCCGCGCACGGACGACCCGCTGGCGGATGGCTTCGCTGCTTTCCGCCGGACGCTGGTCGGCAATCTTGTCGAAAGGGACGGGGACAATCTCTATCTGTATGTCAATGCGATCCAGCAAGGGTCCCGATATGCGGTTCATATATTTCTGCACCGAGCCGGGTACACAGAGGCAGGGACGTTCAGGATGATTATAATACCCGCAGGGGCAGGGATTCATTGATGCTATCAGCATAAATCCTGCCGGATAATCGACCGTAAAGCGGGCGCGGGAGATATTAATCACCCTGTCTTCCAACGGCTGGCGCAACACTTCCAGCACACTGCGGTTAAATTCGGGCAACTCGTCCAGAAACAGCACGCCGTTATGCGCCAGACTAATCTCCCCCGGTTGTGGAGACGACCCCCCGCCTACCATCGCCACGTTGGAAATCGTATGATGCGGCGAGCGGAACGGACGTTGGGCAATCAGCGACGTATTCCCGCCCGTCCTTCCGGCTACCGAATGAATCTTTGTCGTCTCCAGCGACTCTTGCAGCGTCAAGGGGGGAAGTATGGACGGCAACCGCTTTGCCATCATGGACTTGCCACTTCCCGGCGGGCCTACCATAATCAGGTTATGCCCGCCGGCGGCAGACACCTCTAAGGCACGCTTTACGTTCTCCTGCCCGCGCACTTCGGAATAGTCATAATCAAACGCCTGCTGTCGGTCGTAAAACTCTTTCCGCGTATCCACAACCACAGGCTTCAGCTCTTGCTTCCCCTCAAGAAAGTCAATCACCTCTTTAAGAGTGGAAACGCCATATACGTCAAGATTGTTCACCACCGCCGCCTCGCGGGCATTCTGTTCCGGCAGGATAAAACCCTTAAACCCTTCCTTTCGCGCCTTTACGGCAATGGGCAGGACACCTTTCACCGGTTGCAGTTTGCCGTCCAGCGACAGTTCTCCCATCATCATAAAATGCTCCAGACGGGAAGGGTCGATTTGCTCCGTTGCTGCCAAAATACCGACGGTCAGCGGCAGGTCGTAAGCTGCCCCCTCCTTCCGTATATCGGCAGGAGCCATGTTGATGACAATCCGACTGCGCGGCACCTTGTAGCCATTCAGCTGAATAGCGGAAAAGATGCGTTCATGGCTTTCCTTCACAGCGGTATCAGCCAATCCGACCAGCAGGAACTGTACTCCTCTGCTGCTGTTCACCTCAATAGTCACGGGAATTGCAGAAATGCCTTGCAGAGCTGCGGCATACACTTTTACTAACATAATCAAGTTTGGTTTATAAGAATTATACGTATGTTCTATTTATTCGCTTCCATCTTCTCCCCTCATCAGTTTCTCAAGCGTCCGCTTAACTTCCAAGCCGTTGTCCGTTTTGAGGAGAATCTTCCGTTCTTCATCTATCAGGAAACAAAGGGGCAAAGCTCTTACATTATATAAATCCAGCAACATGGTGACCTGTCCGGCGGAATCGGCTACCACGTTCCATTTAACAGGGTCTTTGGCAAGTGTCTCGCGTACCTGTGCCGGTTGTGAATCCAAGCTGAGCAGCAGAACGTCCAGCTTATTCTTCGGATATGTTGCTATTATTTGGTCAAGGTATAAGTCTTCCGTATGGCAGAGGTCGCACCAAGGAGCTGTGAAAGTAAGCAGCAGGTATTTATTGGCGAAAGAGTCCGGACTTATGATATGCCCATAGATATTTTTTACCGTGAAACCGGGGGCTTCCGCGCCGATGGCTGTCCTCTTGGCTCGGGCACTGCGCTGCTCCAAGTCGCGCATCAGGTAGAAACTTTTCAACTGCGGATCAAGCAGAGCAAGCAGTTCGTCCAACTGGCGCGTATCGTCCTGTCCGGTAAAAAACATATCAATCAGGACGACCGATGCCTCTTCATCGGGATGCTCCTTGACGTAGGCTGTCACCTGCTCGGTCAGTTGGAGGTCTATATGGATAAGGCGGGACGTAACGTCAGCGGTATTCTGCCCGTTGATCAGGTCGGTATATTCTTTTAGCAGGGGAGACAAGCGTTTGCGGACGGCGGAAAGGCGGTTGTTCGTTTGCCCCCCTTTTACCTGCACCAACAGAGGATAGGTAGCATCGCCGGAAAGGGAAATGTCCCCGCCTTCGGGCGGCAAATAGACAATAACCTCCGCACTCCGATTATTAAAGAAAAGGGTAAGCCTGTTAAAGTCTGCATCCTCCTTTTCTATTACAAACCGTCCCGGCTTGGAGCAGACTACCGTATCTATCAGTCTGTAATCATCTACCTCAAAAACGGCATAGACTACGCTGTCCCCCAGATTGTCCAATTCCCCCTCAATCCGGTACATATAGTCTCTGCCGCATGAAGCAAACAGGTAAATTATCCCCCCTAAAAGCAACGCAATCTTATTTCTCATTCCGTTTTACCTATCATTCCCCACCACATAACCAACAAATTGGCGGCGAAGATAGTACTAAAAAATCTGTTTTATCTGCTATTAATGTATAAATCCGTGCCATACGGCAGGATACCATGACGTATTCCAATGCCCTCCCCATTTGTCCCATACGGGCAGACCGTAGCAGACGGCAAAATAGATGGAAGCGGCAAGGGAGAGAGTCCACAGGGCAAGCAGTACCCATTTGGCTCCGGCAGCCATCGGTTTCCATTTAAACAGCTGCCCGCAAACGGCGTGGGCAAGGGCAAAGACAGGGATGCCGATAAGCAGAATGCAGCAGATGCCTGCCAAAACAATCGTCGTCCCCGAATAGTTCCCCAACATGACACTCCAATCCGCATACGGCAGAATGTGATATAAAATACCTGCCCCGCCGCCCAACAGCCCCATCAAAAGGGCGATAAATACGACAATCAGCACGAAAAGCACAATCAGCACGGGCGGAATCAGGACAACGCACAGCAATATGCCCAACGCCTTGATGGCGAAGCCGACAACGGAAACGAAAGCATCTCCCGCCTTTTGGAGTGCGCTGCGGGGGCGGTCTGAGTGCATGTATTCGTTTACATCGGCGGACATCCGCTCGAAGCCGTCGGTCACGGTCTTTCCGATGTTCTCAACCGTTACGCTTTCCCCGCGCATTTGCAGCTTTTCGGAAGCCGTGCGTGCCTGCGGGACAATCAGCCACAACAGGATATAAATAGGAATGGTTATCTGGAAGAATATCAACAGGATGAGGGCGATACGGACTATCGTCGGATCCCATCCCATGTAAGCCGCCATGCCGCCTGCCACGCCGCCCAGCATACGGTCGTCCGGATGGCGGAAAAACCGGCGTTTGCCGGATGCGCGGGTGCTGTCCGCTTTCGCCTTGCAATCCTCCTTCGCCTCTTCCGCTTCTTCGCCGAAGATCTCTTCCGGACGCCCCATTCGTTTGATAACATCCTCAATGTGTTCGACGGTGATTACCTCGTATCCCAGACGTATGCGCTCGTTCAGCAGTTCGGAAATGCGTATCTCAAAGTCGTTTATGATTTCATCCGAACTATCTTCCCTGCGGAAATGGACGCGCAGATTGGAGAGGTATTTGTCTAACAGTTCGTATGCGTCTTCGTCAATGTGGAATACCGTTCCTCCCAGATTGACCGTCAGTGTCTTTTTCATCGCTGTATCTTTAAATGTTTTTTATATGATTGATTGTATCGTTCAGCTCCAGCCAGGAGGCTTCCAGCTCGGCGAGGAAAAGTTCGCCTTTGTCGGTCAGTTTGTAGTATTTACGAGGAGGACCCTGCGTGGACTCTATCCACTGATAGCCTAAAAACTCGCTGTTTTTCAGCCGTGTCAGCAGCGGGTAGAGCGTGCCTTCGACAACGATAAGCTGCGCCTGCTGCAAGCGTTGGATAATGTCGGACGTATAAGCCGGTTCCTTTTTCAGCAGTAAAAGGATGCAGTATTCCAGAATACCCTTCCTCATTTGTGATTTTACATTCTCTGCATTCATCGCTTTTTGAATTAGGGCGCAAAAATAGGCATGGCTATGTACCATGCAATACATACTACTATGGTTTAACCTTGATTAACTTGACAGGCTGTCGGCTGTCTCAGGCGATGCCGACCGGATCAAGGAAAGAAATGTATTTGTGTGTGGAAGGACAGGAAGAGGAGGCTTCCCTTATGGATTATACTTTTGGTGACTATATCTAACTTTACAGTTG
>LBCX01000211.1 GCA_001657575.1 Bacteroidales bacterium Barb4 | reverse complement strand
CCGACCGGTGCCGAAATATACGCTTTGGAAACAATGGATATATAATCGGTATTGGGGTCGTAGAGAAACCTGAACAAGTAGGAGTCCAACAAACGTTTCCGGTTGGTGTTGTGATACCAGACATCTTCTACGATTGCATTGATTGCCACTGCATCCGTTCCTGAATTATAGGCAGTATCCACGACAACAAAGCCTTCCCGATTTCGGTAAATGGAGTGTAAAGCCATCCAGTATTGTGTTGTATCCTTAAAAGCATCATCCACCCTGAATGTTTCGTCTTGCGCAAGATGATTCCGGCTGTCTTCTATGACCCTGACCCCCTGCGCCTGCAACTGATAAGAGCCGGAAGCGAAAGGATTGACTATACCTGCCGGTTCGGAGTGTAGCGTAAAAGAGCTTTCTTTTGTCGCCGTTAAAAGTTCCGACCCTCTCTCACCGCCACCTGTTTGGTTCAGACTCGTATTCAGATCATTCGCCGTCAAAGGGACAAGCCCTTCAATCGAACACGTCGTTATGACAACAATATCGCTGTTGGCACTTTCCACCGCATTTTTTGCCGTAATGAAATTGGGATAGATACGCGGAAGAACCCTGTTGTCCTTATCCGCGGTTAATACGATTATTTTGTTGTCATTTACCTGATTATAGATATAAAAGAAGTTTCCGACACCGGGAGCCGTAGCACTTGAAGAAGGTATCCACCGATAAATGTCCCCACCCATCAAATTAGCGTCTATACCGGGTATTTCAATATCCGAAGTAGCCTCGGTACGGCTTGCCGCCAAAAGCCGGTTTTTAACAGCATCGTTAAAAATATATACGCCTTCTTCCGAAGGGTTTTCAGCATTCCGTTGGGTTTTGACTCTCCACAATATCTTTTGTACATCTGTATAATAAGTAACCGGCACGGAATTAACAGGTTTCAAAATCAAATGGTTGTTTTCAACGACAACATAGAAGTCTTCGGTTCCTGTCCCTTTTGTTGCACGTAATACATAAAACTTTGAAGGAGAATGACTGGCGTCTTTAGAAGGTATGATAGCCGTAATACGGTCTTGAGCGAATGTTTCAAAGCCAATGCTCAGCAACAAACTGACCAATAGGGCGAAAAATCTCTTATCCATAGATGACAGAATAAAAAGGTGTACACGAACCGAATATTACGCGGCAAAAGTAAGACATTACATGAAAGGGACTTCACTATTCCCTTGTTTTTTTAGACGGAACAACGCTGCCGTATTACGGGTAGCCGCTTCAACGGTTTCCTCCACTGACAGTCCAAAAGTTTCCGCCACCTTTTCCGCCGTCTTCCATATATATATAGGAGTATTCCGTTTGCCGCGATAAGGGACGGGCGCAAGGTAAGGCGCATCGGTTTCCAACAGGATATGCTGCATATCAGTGCCGGAACGGAGAACGTCCGCCAGCTTGGCATTCTTGAAAGTGATTACCCCGTTGATGCCTGTTTTGAAGCGCGGCAGTTTCTTTATCTCCTCCAATTCTTCCGCAGTGCCGCAGAAACTGTGAAACACACCCGACAGCCTCTCCGCCCCAACCTTATAAATGCTGTCCAACACTTCCGGGAAAGCCTCCCGCGTATGAATGGCAACAGGCAAATCCAAATCAATGCTCCATTTCAACTGCTCCTCAAAAACAATCTTCTGCTCTTTCAGATACGTCTTGTCCCAATAAAGGTCAATGCCAATCTCGCCGATGGCGCAATAGGAACGACTGTTCAGGAAGGACTCTATCCGGCGGAGAGTCGCGGCATAATCGGCGGCAACGCTCGTGGGATGCAGCCCCATCATCGGATAGGCATAGTCGGGATAGCGGTCGCAAAGCTCGTGCATACGCTCCGCCGATGATAAATCAATGTTGGGCATCAGCAAGGCAACAATGCCCGAATCCTTCGCCTCCCGAATCAGCGCATCCTGCTCAAGGTCGAAATTGTCCAAATAAAGGTGGCAATGGGAATCAATCAGCTTCATCATCAGGCTTGCCGGTATAATAAACGGTTGCAGACCGTTTGCAGCATTTCCGTCCTTTCTTTGGGAACGCTCAGTGCCTCCAAATGTTTGAGGGCAGCATCGCAGTACGCCTTCATGCGCTGCTCCGTCTGCCTCTTCAGTTGCAACTCATTATATATACAAGTGAAGGCGGCGATTTTCTCCGACGGGTCAAACTCCCGCCTGTTCATCCATCGCGTCAATACGTCCGCTTGCTCCTTGGAAGCCTGTTTGAGCGCATTGACCAACAGGAACGTCTTCTTGTTACATAAAATATCCCCGCCTATGTTCTTGCCGAAAACAGCCGTGTCGCCATACACATCCAGCAGGTCGTCCTGCAATTGGAAAGCCAAGCCTACGTTTATGCCGAAATCATACAAATGCCCTGCATCCTCCCTGCTTGCCCCCCCAACGACGGCACCCGTTTTCAGACAGCAGGCGAGCAGCACAGCCGTCTTCAGCCGGATCATCTCCAGATACTCCTCTTCGCTTACATCCCGACGCGCTTCAAACTCCATGTCATACTGCTGCCCGCCGCAAATCTCAAGGGCAGTCTGCGTAAACAAGTCCAGCACATCCTTCAAGTAAGCGGCAGGAGTCAAACCGATCAGCCGGTAAGCGGCTATCAGCATCGCATCGCCCGACAGAATGGCAGTATTGGCATTCCACACCTTATGCACGGTCGGCTTGTTCCTCCGCTTGTCGGCATTGTCCATCAGGTCATCGTGCAACAGCGTAAAGTTGTGGAAAACCTCCAGCCCCAAAGCGGGACAGACAGCCTTCTCAACAGAATCATCATAGATATTGCAAGCCATAAGAGCAAGGGCAGGGCGCAACCGCTTCCCGCCCAAAGCAAGAATATAGGCGACAGGGTCGTACAGGCTTTTCGGGGGAGAATCAAAGCGGAGCCGGCTTATCTCATCTTCAATGCGCTGAAGAACGGTTTCAAAGGGGAGCATTTTTTATATAATTAGATGTTACGCAAAAGTCCCGAAGGGACGGAGGATTTCAGCTCCATATACAGCGAAGCGGAATGTGGGGTTACCAACGGATACGTCAAGGAAGAAAGGACGACAGCTTACCTCTTCCGGCTGTTTTTTATGTTTAAGAGCCTAAACGCTTAGGCTTTTCTCCCAAGCCTCCATAATTAGAGACGAAGCGTTGAGGAGAAGAGACGAAGCTCTTGGGAGATAAGCCTAAGCTCTTAGGCTCTTCAGAACGGTCAAAAGGACCCTCTCCGACCCCCCTGTCCTTACCTCCAAACACCCCTTTTAAGAGCCTAAACGCTTAGGCTTATCTCCCAAGCGTTTCGTCTCTAATTATGGAGGCTTGGGAGAAAAGGCTCAGCGCTTAGGCTCTTCAGACGGGCACTTCGTATCTGATCCTGATGCCTTCGTAGCTAATCCTGATGCCCTCGTAGCTAATCCTGATGCCCTCGTATCTAATCCTGATACCCTCGTACCCCTTAACAGGATTTTTAACCCCTAACAGGGTTTGAAACCCTGTTAAGGGTTCATTGAGGGCATATTTTATAACCCCACATTCCGCTCCGCTGTATATGGGGCTGAAATCTCTTACCCTTTCAGGGCATTTGCGTAACATCAGTTAATAACCTCAAACCCCGTATAAGGCACCAACGCCTTCGGTATGCGGATGCCTTCCGGCGTCTGGTTGTTTTCCAGCAGGGCGGCTACGATGCGCGGAAGGGCAAGGGCACTGCCGTTCAAGGTATGGCAGAGCTGCATGTTCTTGTTCGCATCGCGGTAGCGGCATTTCAGGCGGTTCGCCTGATAGCTTTCAAAGTTGGAAACGGAGCTGACCTCCAGCCAACGCTTCTGGGCAGCCGAATAGACCTCAAAGTCGAAGGTCAGAGCCGACGTGAAACTCATGTCCCCGCCGCACAAACGCAGAATGCGCCACGGCAGTTCCAGCTTGTCAACCAGCGACTGCACATAATCCACCATCTCCTGCAACGAGGCGTAGGAATGTTCCGGCGTATCAATCCGCACAATCTCCACCTTGTCAAATTGATGCAGACGGTTCAAGCCGCGCACATCCTTGCCGTAGGAACCAGCCTCACGGCGGAAACAGGCGGAATAAGCCGTGTTCTTCACCGGCAGGTCGGACTCGTTCAGTATCACATCCCTGTATAGGTTCGTGACCGGCACTTCCGCCGTCGGAATCAGGTACAAATCATCAAGGTCGGCATGATACATCTGCCCTTCCTTGTCCGGCAGCTGCCCCGTCCCGTAGCCCGAATCGGCATTGACCACGTAAGGCGGCTGTATTTCCAGATAACCCGCCTCACGCGCATTGTCAAGGAAAAAGTTAATCAACGCCCGTTGCAGACGGCTGCCGTATCCTTTATATACCGGAAAACCCGCTCCGGCAATCTTCACACCCAGCTCAAAATCAATCAGGTCATACTTCTTGGCAAGCTCCCAATGCGGCAGGGCATCGGCAGGCAATGCAGGAACAACACCCCCCGTTTTCTCCGTCACATTGTCTTCTGCCGCCTTCCCTTCGGGCACGGACTCGTGCGGCAGGTTGGGAATCAACACCAAAAGATTATGCAATTCCTGCTCGGAAAGGCTCTTCGTCACCTCCAACGCCGTGTTCCGCTCCTTCGTTGCGGCTACCTGAGCACGCGCCGCCTCAGCCTCCTGCGTCCTTCCTTCCTTCATCAGCAGACCGATGGATTTGGACAGCCGGTTCAGCTCCGACAGGTTCTCGTCCAAAACCGTCTGACTGTTCCGCCGCGTCCTGTCCGCTTCAATCACTTTACCGATAATATCAGCCGCATCAAAATGTTTCGTAGCCAGCCGGCGGATAATCTCCTCCGGATGCTCTGTAATTGCTTTAAGTGTCAGCATAAAAGTAAGTATCTTTTTAGTATATGAATTTGGGGGGCAAAAGTACACAGAATAAGCCGGAAATCTTTTTGGATATGCTTTGTTTGCAAAATATAAGTTGCTCTTTTGCACCTTGTAAAAAAGCAGAGGCTATATTAATAACTGATGTAACGCAGATGCCCCGAAGGGGCAAGAAATTTCAGACCCACATGTAGCGCAGCGGAATGTGGGGTTTAGATAAATACATCTCAAACAAAGCCCTGAAAGGGCGATACAGATACAAATGATGGTTTACAATGCAATATATATTATTCGGTCGTTCTTTCAGAACTTCCTTGCCGGTGCCGTCCTTATAACCCCACATTCCGCTGCGCTACATGCGGGGCTGAAACCCCGTATCCTTTCAGGATACCCTTGGCGGTGTTATCCATAACCCCACATTTCGATTCCCGACGTGCCGCTTCGCTTTACATCGGGCTGAAATCTCCTGTCC
>LBCX01000027.1 GCA_001657575.1 Bacteroidales bacterium Barb4 | reverse complement strand
TGAAATCTCTTGCCCTTTCAGGGCATCTAAGGAAGCGGCACATGTTATATAGATGCCCCGAAGGGGCAAAAGATTTCAGCCCCACATGCAGCGAAGCGGAATGTGGGGTTAGAGGGATGGTTCCGTCAGAAGAGTTCTGAAAGAACAGTACAAATACAAACGGTATTTACAATGAAACATAACCATATCCGATCGTTCTTTCAGAACTCCCTTGTCGGTATCGTTCTTAACCCCACATTCCGCTGCGCTGCATGTGGGGCTGAAATCTCTTGCCCTTTCAGGGCTTTCCTGACCGTGTCGTCCTCATAACCCCACATTCCGCTTCGCTTCATGTGGGGCTGAAATCTTTTGCCCCTTCGGGGCATCTGCGGTAACATCAGTCAATGATTAACGATAACAAGCAACAAGCAAATGGCTATAAGCAATACACATAAAGAACTTGCACAATGGGCAATGGACTTGGCATTGAAGAATGGTTGCCAAGCCTCGCGCATCAGTCTGTATGCCGGTTCAAGCACTTCCTTCGAGGTGCGCGACATGAAGATTGACCGCCTGCAACAGGCTGCCGAAAACGGTTTGAGTATCTGCCTCTTTGTGGACGGGCGTTTCGGCTCCTACTCCACCAACCGGCTTGACAAGGCGGAACTGGAGAAGTTTATCAAAGACGGTATCGACGCTACCCGCTACTTGGCGGAGGACAGGGCGCGGACATTGCCCGACGCCTCGCTTTACTATCAGGGGGGCTGTCCCGACCTTCAACTTTGCGACCCGAAGTTTGACACGCTGCAACCCGATGACAAGGCAGCCCTCGCCATGAACGCCTGCAACGAAATCATGGGCAGGGACAGCCGCATCATCTCTGCCAACGCCTCTTTCAGCGATGAGCAGGAATCTCGCTACATGGCAGCAAGCAACGGCTTCGAGGGCGAAACCTCGCATACCGAATATGCCCTTGCCGCCGGCGTCAGCATCAGGGGCGAAGGCGAAGCCCGTCCGGAAGCCGACTGGTACGACTCCTCCATTTTCTACGACACCCTCGTAAAGGACGGCATCGGGACGAAAGCCTTGGAGCGTGTCCTGCGCAAGACAGGGCAAAGGAAAACAGCCTCCGGCAAATATGCCATGCTGCTGGACAATACCGTCAGTAGCCGCGTGCTCTCTCCTCTTATCAATGCGCTCTACGGCTCTGCCATTCAGCAAAACAATTCCTTCCTGTTGAATAAACTTGGTGAAAAGGTTGCAGGCGGCAACGTCACGCTGACGGACGAGCCGCACATTGTCAAAGCCTTCGGTGCCCGCTATTTCGACAATGAGGGGGTAGCTACACGCACTCTGCCCGTCTTCGAGAACGGCGTACTCAAAACCTACTTTATCGACACTTATTATGCCAACAAGATGAAGGTAAAGCCGACCGTCTCTTCCCCTTCCGTCCTGACCATGCCCTTGGGCAGCAAAGACTTGGAGGCTCTCATTGCCGGCATCCATAAAGGAATATGGGTGACGGGCTTCAACGGCGGCAACAACAACAGCACATCGGGCGACTTCTCATACGGCGTGGAAGGCTTCCTGATCGAAAACGGCAAGCCCGTTCAGCCTGTATCCGAAATGAACATTACCGGCAACATCCTTGACCTCTGGTCGAACCTGACGGAAGCCGGCAACGACCCGCGCCTGTCCTCTGCATGGCGCATACCCTCCCTGCTGTTCACAGGGGTGGACTTCAGCGGAACGAATGATGATTAAACAGAATAGAGAATATGACACAACCAACAAACAGCCTGCTTACCCATCTCGAATGTGCAACCTGCGGGCGGAAGCATCCAATCAGCAAACTGAACACCGTTTGCGAAACCGAAGATTGCAAAGCCATTCTGCTGGCGCAATACGATTTCAACTCCAATGTGCTTTTGAAAGCAGACTTGAAGGCTCGCCCCGCATCCGCATGGCGTTACAAGGAGTTTTTGCCGGTGCATGACGAGCGGAACATTGTCAGTCTGGGCGAAGGGTTTACGGCTGTTTTGACGGTGTCAAATCTGCAGCAGCATACCGCCGGCAAACGGGTGCTGATTAAAGATGAGTCAAGCAACCCGACCGGCTCGTTCAAAGCCAGAGGATTGAGCATAGCCGTTTCCAAGGCAAAAGAGCTGGGCGTAAAGGAGTTTGTCATACCTACCGCCGGCAATGCAGGCGGTGCCCTGGCAGCTTATGCGGCGAAGGCGGGACTGAAAGCGCACATCTTCATGCCCAAACTCACGCCGCAAGCCTTTAAGGACGAAGCCCGCCTGTTTGGTGCCGAACTGACCGAAGTGGACGGCAACATCAGCGACTGCGGCAAGCTGGCAAACGCACAAGCCGCCGAAAACGGCTGGTTTGACATATCAACATTGAAAGAGCCTTACCGCTTGGAAGGAAAGAAAACGATGGGCTATGAAATTGCCGAACAGCTCGGCTGGACTGTCCCCGACGTCATACTCTATCCGACGGGCGGAGGCACCGGCATTATCGGCATCTGGAAAGCCTTTGATGAATTGGAACAGTTGGGATGGATTGGCAGCAAACGCCCGCACATGGTTGCCGTACAGAGCGACAGCTGCAACGGGATTCATCTGGCTTTTCAAAACGGCGAGACCTCCTCTGCCTTCAAGGACAGCGGACATACCGTAGCCAACGGACTGCGCGTCCCCAAGCCGTATGCCGACAAAGTGATATTGAAAGTATTGCGCGACAGTCAGGGGAATACGGTAAGCGTAAGCGATGCCGCCATTCTGTCCGCCCTGCGGGAATTGGCGGCTTGCGAGGGTTTGCTTGCCGCCCCCGAAGGAGCCGCCCTTTGGCACGCT
The DNA here is from genome assembly GCA_001657575.1 of Bacteroidales bacterium Barb4. Taxonomy (GTDB): domain Bacteria; phylum Bacteroidota; class Bacteroidia; order Bacteroidales; family Tannerellaceae; genus Barb7. Next base: position 15,139 of record LBCX01000027.1, on the reverse strand, counting down.
TACAAGGAATTAAACCGGTCGGGGGGGATAAAAGACGGCGAAACGGTTTTGCTGTTGAACACGGGCAGTGCCTATAAATACTTGGACAACATCCGATGAAATTGCACTGGCAGATATTCACGGGTCTCATTCTCGGCGGTGTTTTCGGCATCCTGTTTCCGGCGGTCTCTCCTTACATATCCTGGGTAGGAGACTTGTTTATGAATGCGTTGAGCATGTTGATTATACCCATCATCTTCTTTTCCATCGTGTCAAGCATCATCGGTATTCAGGATACCGGCTTCGGATTGCGGAAACTGGGACTTAAAACCATGCTGTTCTATGTGATGACGATGGCAATCGCCCTCTTCACGGGACTGCTTTTAGTCAATATCATCGAACCCGGCAGCGGCATCCACATCGGCGATAATCCGGCTTCGCCCGTGACCGTTGAGCAATCCTCCATAAAGGACATAGTCGTTAACTTCATTCCCAAAAACATCTTTGCCGCTTTCACGGTAAACAACACGCTCCCCGTCATTTTAATTGCCTTTCTGGTCGGCTTGAATGTGCCTAAAATAGCAGCAGAAGGAAAACATTCGCTGACCGGACTGTTTCAGGGAGGCTTGGAACTGACGCTTCGCATCACTCGGCTCGTCATCCGCTTCTCGCCCGTCGGCATCTTTGCCATCATTGTGAAGCAGTTCAGTGCTGCCGCCGATATCTTGGGGCTAATTCAAACGATGCTGATGTACGTCCTGACCGTTGCGCTCGGACTGGCTATTCACACCTTTGTCTGGCTGCCCCTGATATTGCGCTTCGGCTATCGCGTACATTCATGGCAACACTTCAAAAACATGTCAAGCCCCCTGCTTGCCGCCTTTTCTACGGCATCATCGGGAGCCACCCTGCCGCTTACCCTGCACGCCGTAGAGCATAAGGACGGCGTTTCTTCCAGAATCACCAACTTCACCATTCCCCTGGGAGCCGCCGTCAATATGGACGGCACGGCTCTGCTGGAATGTGTCGCGGTTATCTTTATTGCGCAGGCTTACGGCATCGACCTGACGATGGTTCAGCAGATGCTGATTGTGTTCACCTCGCTGCTGTGTGCGATAGGCTCGGCAGGCGTTCCGATGGCGGCACTGGTGATGATGGCTATTATCCTTAATGTGGTCGGGCTTCCGCTGGAAGGCATAGGCTTGGTCATCGGTGTGGACAGGATTTTGGACATGATGCGCACCGCCGTCAATGTGTATGGAGACACTTGTGTGGCTGTGATGGTTGCAAAATCCGAAGGGGAAGAGCTTGCTATTGACAAATTATCCCCTACTTTCGCGCCCTTGAACAGGAAGCAATGAACAGCTATGCGGAAAGGTGATATAAAAGAGGGAATGTTGCGGGTGGTGAGCCGGGACAGCCCTCTTTCCGTTGTTCAGGTCAGGGAGGCTCTCTCCCTTTTTCCGTCGGTGGACTATCTGCCGGTTTTCCTGCAGTCGTTTGGGGACAGGAACAAGCATATTTCGCTGATGGCGGACATTGCGCCGGACTTCTTTACCCGCGAACTGGATGAGATGCTGATTCAAAACAGGGCGGACATTGCCGTTCATTCCGCAAAGGATTTGCCCTATCCCCTGCCTTCCGAATTGGAATTGTTTGCTCTGCTTGAAGCCTCGGACAAAACCGATTCGCTGGTAAGCAAAAACAATCTGACACTGGCGCAACTGCCTGCCGGCGCAAGGGTGGGGACGAGTTCCAAAGCGCGAAAGGCGGAACTCCTGCGGTATCGTCCGGATTTGGAAGTGGCAGGCGTTCGCGGGACGATAGAAGAGCGTATCGCTTTCGTGGACACCGGCATTTTTGATGCACTTATTGTAGCTTCCTGCGCCTTGAAACGTTTGGGCTTGGAACACAGGGCAGCCGATGTTCTCCCCTTTCAAACGCACCCCTTGCAGGGAAACCTTGCCATTGTCGGGCGCAGGGACAGGGCGGATATGAAGCAAATCTTTCAGCCGAAAGACATCCGGCGGAAGTACGGGACAGTGACGCTGGTCGGCTTCGGTCCCGGTAATCCCGACCTGCTAACCATCGGGGGCGACAAAGCCCTTGCCAAGGCGGACGTTATCTTCCACGATGATTTATTGGACAAAACATTCCTTTCCCGCTATCCGGCGGAGAAAATATACGTCGGCAAGCGCAGGGACATTCACCGCTTCCGGCAGGAGGAAATCAACGAACTGATTTATCAGACGGCTGTTTCCGGCGAAAACACGGTGCGCCTGAAAGGGGGCGACCCGATGATTTTTGCGCATGGCAGGGAGGAGATTGATTTCCTGCAAAGCCGTCTGGTGGAAACGGACGTGATACCAGGCATATCGGCGGGCATTGCGCTGGCGGCTTGCACGCATATTCCGCTGACGCATCGGGGGCTGGCTTCTTCCGTTGCTTTCGTTACCGGACATTCGGGCAAGGAGGCACCCGTGCCCTCCGCCGACACCTTGATTTATTATATGGGCGGGGCGGCTCTGCCGGCTATCGCGAAAAGGCTGATGGAGTCGGGCAGGAGGGAAGACCTGCCTGTCGCGCTGGTGCACAACGTTTCCCTGCCCGACCAAAAGATTTACTATTCCTCGTTGAAGGAATTGCAATATTCCATTATTAAATATCCTACCCCCATTCTGCTTATCGCCGGCGAGGTCGTTTCCTTTGAAAATCAGGAAGCCCGCAAGCAAAAGGTTTTAATCACCGGAACGTCCGACAAGGACTATGACCATTATACGAATCGCATCCATACGCCGCTTGTCAAAATCCAAAAGATAAAGGACAACGAACGCTTACAGGCTTCGCTCAAAACGATAAACACTTTCGATTGGATAGTGTTCACAAGCCGCTACGGCGTGCGTTATTTTTTTGAAGCCCTGCATGAAACGCAATCGGACATTCGCGCTTTAGCCGCTGTCCGCTTGGCTTCAGTCGGGAAAACGACTACGGCGGAATTGCGTAATTATCATATTTATCCTGATATCGAATCGGAAACCGAATCGGCAGAAGGCTTGATTAACTACTTTTCCGACATTCAACTAACGAAAAAGCGCATTCTCCTGCCCCGTTCGGACAAGGGATTGAAGCAGCTGTTGGAAGCATTGGAAAATATGGGTAACATACTCATTGATATTCCCGTATATCGAAATACCGTAAACGAAGAGGCGGAGAAAACGGACTTGTCCCTTTTCCAAAAGATTATCTTTTCATCGCCTTCCGGCGTAGAGGCGTTTGCACAACTTTACGGCGAAATGCCGACAGGAATACAACTGATTGCAAAGGGAAAAACAACAGCGAGGAAACTATATGAAACGATTTAGACCGTACAGAACAACGCAGGAAATCAGGGATCAATACGCCGATGTGCGCCTTGATGTATCAGATTTTATCTATCCCTATTTTGTGGTGGAAGGCAAGAACGTCCGTGAAGAGATACCTTCGATGGAAGGCATATATCGCTTTTCGACGGATGAACTGCTGAAAGACGTTGCCGAAACCGTTTCGCTGGGAATAGATAAGATATTGCTGTTCGGCGTGATAGCCGACGATACGAAGGATGATCGGGGCAGCAGGGGGACTTCGCCCGACAGTGTGATTTGCAAAGCCGTAAAAGCCATTAAAGAGCATTTCCCGAAGGTTATAGTTTTTACGGATATTTGCCTTTGCGAATATACTTCCCACGGGCATTGCGGTTTGTTGCACGGGCATGAGGTGGATAACGATTCTACTCTGCCCTTGCTGGCGGAAATGGCTTATCAGCACGCACTTGCGGGAGCGGATTTTGTGGCTCCCTCAGCCATGATGGACGGACAGGTGGAAGCCATCCGGCAGCGCTTGGACAGTGCGGGACTGCCTACGAAAATCTTGGCTTACTCGGCGAAATATGCCTCTGCTTTTTACGGGCCCTTCCGTGATGCCGCCGGCTCAACTCCTTCTTTTGGAGACCGTAAGAGCTACCAAATGGATTTTCGCACTACCGAGCAGGGACTTGACGAAATAGCCGCCGATATTGAAGAGGGGGCGGACTGGATTATGGTAAAGCCTGCCATGTCGTATCTGGATATGCTGCACAGGGCGGCGGTGCGCTTTCCGGATTATCCCTTAGTGGCGTATCAGGTGTCGGGCGAATATGCGATGCTGAAAAACGGAGCCAAAGCCGGATTTTTTAATGAGGAACGGATTTTCTTTGAAAGCCTGATTGCAATCAAGCGGTCAGGAGCCAGATATATCATCAGTTATTATGCCAAAAAACAGGGCCATGAGTAAGAAATTAACGCATTTGGAAGAATTGGAGTCGGAGTCGATCTACATTATCAGGGAGGTAGCGGCACAATTTGAGCGGCCTGCCTTGCTGTTTTCCGGAGGGAAGGACTCGATTGTGATGGCGTATTTAGCCTACAAGGCGTTTTATCCGGCAACGATTCCCTTTCCTTTTTTACATATTGACACGGGGCATAACTTTGAGGAAACCATCGCCTTCCGTGACAATACGATACGCAAGCTGGGCGTGAAGTTGCTGGTCGGCTCTGTGCAGGAATCTATTGACACGGGGCGCGTGACGGAGGAAACCGGCTACAATGCGAGCCGTAACAAACTGCAAACCGTCACTTTGCTTGATGCCTTGGAAAAAAACAAAGTGGATGCCGCCCTTGGAGGTGCCCGCCGCGATGAGGAAAAGGCACGTGCCAAGGAACGTTTCTTCTCCCACCGCGACGAGTTCGGGCAGTGGGATCCGAAAAATCAGCGTCCGGAGTTGTGGAACATCTTTAACGGCAAAAAGCAGATGGGCGAGCATTTCCGCATCTTCCCCCTGAGCAATTGGACGGAGATGGATATTTGGCAATATATTTTGCAGGAAAAGATGGAACTGCCGAGCCTCTATTATACGCATGAGCGGGAGGTGTTCGAGCGGGACGGCATCTGGCTGGCTTACTATCCCTTTATGAAATTGCGACCTGAAGAAAAGGTGATCCGCAAGCACATCCGTTGCCGTACCATCGGGGATATTACCTGCACGGGACTGACCGTTTCGGAAGCCCATTCATTAGAAGACATTGTCAATGAAATTGCCGCATCGCGGGTGACCGAACGGGGCGGACGCTCGGACGACAAGCGTTCCGATGCTGCTATGGAAGACCGCAAGAAGGCGGGGTACTTTTAACTGTGTGCTGCTCTTACGCAAATTCCGAAGAAATGCCAGATTTCAGCCCCACATGAAGCGAAGCGGAATGTGGGTTTTTTTGAGCACCACGTCCAATCCGGCGTAACTTACCGCCTGCCGGATGTTGTAGAAGAGCCGGAAGTCGTTTGTTTCGCACAATACCGTCACTGCGGTAATCAATCCCAAGCCTTTTACTTTGGTTATTCGGTCAATCTTTTCTTTTAATTCCCTATCTTCCTCCACCAGCTTCCTGATTTGAGTCTCAATCTCTTCTGCTGCCTGAGTGTAGAACTTCAATCTGCCTTGTCTTGAGTGCCGTCACACGGGCATTCTTGTGGTGTGGATGCTACATGGTATGGAGCTGACATTTGGCACATGCCAAATCCTTTACATACTTTAAGGACACACCTTTGGACAGGCCTTTGACCGACCAGTTCAAGAGGCTTTTGAAGCCTTCATAATCATTGGAAAGTGAACGACTGCGTTTTATTTTCACCCGCCCGTCATCTGCCTGTTCCTTGAGACACACGTGAACCCCGTCCTTTGAAATGTCAATTCCTGCTGGTTGTTTTATAAACCTGTTTTTATATTCCTGCCGGTGAAAAAAGAAACTTCCCCTTACCGTCCGTCCCCGTAAATACATGCAGGATACAGACCTTGATGACTGTTCCCTGGTATTCAGAGACAATTCTTACTGCAATGACAGATGCAGAATTAAATGCCGATGCAATTTTATGATTGGAATTTTCATGTCATATCCAAATATTCCTTCCTGAATCAACAGTTTTACAGTGGGGATCAAGTCAACGGAATAACTAAAATCCGTTGAAAAACAGTTCTTTCGTTATTAGCAATACCACAAAAGGCAAAAGCCTTTTGCAAAACGGCTTTGCTTGGTTACGGTTTCTGCTGCATTGTTAAAAATAATTATTGAGGGAATAAAACGGGGCAGACACACTTGTTAATGAATATGTATAGATTACATTTGCGCAAATTTCATGTAAAATTTTATTAATCATATAATTCTGTTATTATTATGTCAAACATTTCAAGAAGAAGTTTTCTTCAAAGGGGAACTGCTGCTGCCGCAGCATTGACCATTGTACCCGGCTCGGTGTTGGGTAAAAGTCACGGGCATACTGCTCCGACCGACAAGTTGAATATTGCCGGTGTGGGTATCGGAGGTATGGGTAACGCTAACCTGCGTAATATGGAAGCAGAAAACATCGTGGCTCTTTGCGATGTGGACTGGAAGTATGCAAAGCCGGTGTTTGACCATTATGCCAAGGCGAAGAGGTATTGGGATTATCGCAAGTTGTTTGACGAAATGGGCAGCTCTATTGATGCTGTTTTGGTGGCTACGGCTGACCATACCCATGCGATCATTGCTTCTGACGCGATAACGATGGGCAAGCATGTTTACACGCAGAAGCCGCTGACGCACTCGGTTTACGAATCGCGTTTGCTGACGAAGCTGGCTGCCAAGCACCAAGTGGCTACACAGATGGGTAACCAAGGCTCATCCGGCGAAGGCGTTGACCAGATTTGCGAATGGATTTGGAACGGTGAAATCGGAGAAGTTACGAAGGTGGAAGCCTTTACCGACCGTCCTATCTGGCCGCAGGGTTTGATGACTCCCGACAAGGCTGACAAGATTCCTTCCACATTGAATTGGGATTTGTTCACAGGCCCGGCGGAAACAAGGCAGTTCAGCCATATTTATCATCCTTGGAACTGGCGCGGCTGGTGGGCTTACGGTACGGGAGCTTTGGGCGATATGGCTTGTCATATTCTGCATCCGGTGTTCAAGAGCTTGAAGTTGGGTTATCCGACAAAGGTTCAGGGTTCTTCCACGATGTTGTTGAAGGATTGCGCTCCGCAGGCTCAGCACGTGAAGTTGATTTTCCCGGCTCGCGACAATTTGGCTAAGGTTGCCCTTCCCGAAGTGGAAGTACATTGGTTTGACGGCGGTTTGAAGCCCGACATACCCGCAGGTTTCCCGGCAGGTCGTGACATGAACGACAGCGGTGGTGCCGTTATCTTCCACGGAACAAAGGATACGCTGATTTGCGGTTGCTATGCTGTAAATCCCTGGTTGCTTTCCGGTCGCAAGCCGAATGCTCCGAAGGTATGCCGTCGCGTGGAAAATGCGATGAAAGGCGGTCACGAACAGGACTGGATACGTGCTTGCAAGGAAAGTGCTTCAAGCCGCATGTTGTCCAAGTCTGACTTCTCCGAAGCAGGGCCGTTCAACGAAATGGTTGTGATGGGTGTATTGGCTGTTCGTCTGCAATCACTGAACAAGGAATTGCATTGGGACGGTCCGAACATGCAGTTCACCAACATCAGCGACAGCGAACAGTTGAGAATTATCGAAAAGGACGGTTTCACGATCAAGGACGGTCATCCCTCGTTCGACAAGAAGATGACGGAGCCCATCAATGCAAAGGCGTTCTCTCAGGAACTGATCAAACACAACTACCGCAACGGCTGGAAGTTGGTGGATATGCCTAAATAAATCAGGCTTACCGATTAGAATAAAATAAAATGAAGGAAATGAAAAAGTCAGTATTGTTTTTATGTGCAGTTGCTGTGATGTGTTTCTTTACGGCTTGCAACGGTGGTAACAAGACGCAGGAGTCAGCGGTTGAAACGGAAGAAGTTTCTTCCTATACGCTGTTGGATTTGCCGACGATTGAATTGGACGGCTTTCAGGCAGATGCCGAGGGTTGGATAAGTATCTTTGACGGTACATCGTTCAACGGCTGGAGAGGTTACAACCGCGAAGATATGCCCGCTGCCTGGACTATTGAGGACAACAGTATCAAGATACAGGGTTCGGGAAACGGCGAAGCCGGAGCGAAAGACGGCGGGGACATCATCTTTGCCCACAAGTTCAAGAACTTCGAGCTGGAAATGGAATGGAAAGTGGGCAAAGGCTCCAATTCAGGTATTTTCTATCTGGCTCAGGAAGTGGATGGCGAACCGATTTACATCTCTGCCCCCGAATGTCAGGTGCTGGATAATGAAAACCATCCGGATGCCAAGCTCGGCGTGGACGGCAACCGCAAATCCTCTTCATTGTATGATATGATACCGGCTGACCCGCAGAACTCCAAACCGTTCGGCGAATGGAACAAGGTGAAGATTGTATGCTTCAAGGGTACGGTCATTCATTATCAGAATGATGAGCAGGTGCTTGAATATCACCTTTGGACAAAGGCTTGGGAAAACCTGCTGATGGAAAGCAAATTCAAACAAGGCTCAAAGGATTTCCCAGTGGCTTACGAATTGCTGTCTAACTGCGGCGGCCCGAACAAGGAAGGCTTTATTGGTTTGCAAGACCATGGGGATGATGTTTGGTTCCGCAACATTAAGGTGAAGGTGCTAGACTGATTTGATTTACGTACATAATCATTATATACCCGGGGTATGAAATATACTCCGGGTATATTTTTTGCATAACATCAATAAGCAAACTTCAGCATCTTTCCCGAATAAGGGGGGAGGCTGATTGTGTACGGATAGGCATCAGTCAATGTGCCGACGGCGGTTTCGCCGGTGAAGAGGTCGGTGACGGCGGCGAGGCTGTTATCATGTATGTTGCAATTTGAAAAGGCGTTGGCGGGGATGCGTATGTTGACGGTTTGTTCTGCGCTGTCAAAATTGACTGCTATCAAGACGGCTTCGTTGGCATATTGCCGCAGGAAAGCGTACTGCCGGTGGGTATTGAAGGCAGGATTGGAGAGGTTGGCATACATCAGGTCGTGAAACAGTCCTTTTGAGAGGGCAGGTTCGGAAGCGGCGAGATGCAGGAGCTTGGCGTAGAAAGCACGGAGGGACTGTTGTTCGCCAGTCAGTTTGCCGCCATCAAAGGCATGGTTGTTGATCCAGTTGCGGACGGCTTCCATGCTCCAGTAGTCGTAGATAGTGGTTCGTCCATCCATGCCGCTGAAGCCCTCTTCGTCCATGCCGCGCTCGCCCAGTTCCTGTCCGCAATAGATCATGACGGGGTTGGTGTTCATGGCGGCGGCGACAATCATGGCGGGAATGGCGGGAAGTGGGCTTCCGGCGAAGAAATCGGAGGCGATGCGCTGCTCATCGTGGTTTTCGAGGAAGTTCAGCATACAGTGCTGTATGTCTTCCAAACTTTGCCAGCAACGGGTGATGCCGGCGGCGGGAGCCTGTCCGCAGACAACGGCACGGAGGGTGTCGTAAAGTCCCACTTTATCATAAAGATAGTCGAACTGCCCCGTATGGATATAATTCCGATATTCATTCGGATTATAGACTTCGGCAATGAACAGGACGCTGTACCGTTGCTTAACCTGCGGGATTACCCACTGCCAAAACTCAACGGGCACCATCTCCGCCATATCGCAACGGAAAGCATCAACACCTTTTCCCGCCCAGAAGCGGAGAATATCCAGCATTTTCAGCCATGTATCAGGCAGAGGGTCAAAGTAGCGGGCGCCGCCATGGATATAATCAATACCGTAGTTCAGTTTGACGGTCTCGTACCAGTCATTTCGCCCCGGCTGGGAAGAAAAGCAGTCGTTGCCGGTTGCCTTGGCGGGAAATTCGCTGTATGCAAAGTGCTCCTCCTGTTCGTGGTTGAAATGAAGTGCCAGCGTACTTTCCGGCACATAATAGAAATTGTTGCGGGGGTCAAAAGCCTTGCTTGTGTTGTCATGTTCGCCGAAGTCGGCAATAAACGGGTTCTTGGCGTCCGAATGGTATTGGCGGGCTACGTGGTTGGGTACAAAGTCGATGACAACCTTCATGCCTGCCTTGTGCGTCCGCTCGATCAACTGCTCAAACTCCTGCATACGGTCGGGAACACTGTCGGCAAGTGCCGGATTTATGTCGTAGTAATCTTTAATGGCGTAAGGAGAGCCTGCCGTTCCTTTCACTACGCCGCTGTGATCTTTGCGAATGCCGTAAGCCGTGAAGTCGGACTTGGTGGCATGTTCGATAACGCCGGTGTACCAGATGTGGGTAACGCCCAACTCCTTTATCTTCGCCAAAGCCAAAGCGGAAAAGGCGGAGAATTTGCCCGTGCCGTTTTCCGCCATATCCCCGTTGCGGACAAGCCGCTCGTTCAAGTTTCCAAACAGGCGGGGGAGCACCTGATAAATAACTACTTTGTTTTTGTCTTGCATGTGTAATGTTTTCTGAAATAATAAAACAATCCCTGAATATGTTTCCGGTTCATGCCGGAAAACAGTTGACGGGAAGAAACCCGTTGATAAGCATGATACATGGCGGTTTGCGGAAGATAATACACCTTGTAGCCTGCCTGCTTCATCCGCAAACAGAAATCGGCATCTTCCGGCCCGTAGAATATATGTTCGTCCAATAAGCCGACCTTTTGCTGCGCCGCCTTCCGCACGAATTGGCAGGCACCGATTACATAATCTGCCTCAAAAGGCTGTTCGGCATTTGTATCATAATAACTGATGCTGTGCGTCCCCCCGCACGCGGGATACGGGTGAAGCCGCTCCGAAATAATGCTCCACGCGGCTTTTAATTTCCCTTTAACAGAAGGAAAGGGGCGGCAACTGTCCTGCACATCGCCATCCTGCCCGTACATCTTGCAACCGCATACCCCCGCCTCAGGATGCGAGTCCATAAAAACAAGCATTGCCTGAAAAGCATCCTCCGTTGCCTCCGTGTCGCTGTCCAATATCCAAAGGTATTCCCCCGAAGCCGCCCGTATACCTTGATTTCGCGCAACGGAAATACCTGTGTTTACCTTATTCTCAATTATTTTCACCGAAGGATAAAGGGACTGTATCATTGAAACCGACCCATCGGCAGAGGCATTATCCACATAGATAATCTCCGCCTCCGGATGCTGAAACAGGAAATGAAGCGAAGCCAAGTTCTTTTCCAAGAAATGCCATGAATTATAGCCGATAAGAATGACCGATACTTTCATTGTGGCTACCGTTCGCTGTAAGTCAGTTTGTTTTTCAAAGCCTTTGCCGCTTTCCAAAACTCGGAAAAAGAGGAGAAGCGGCGCAGTTGCGAAACGATAAAGCGCGGGCGGGTGAAAAACTTCAGATTGTGGCGAAACAGCAGGCGTTCCATCTCTTTGCCCGTCAGGTTGGGGTAGGAAAGGATGGAATGATGCTGCACGTCCGTAGGCACATAATCGCCGCCGATGATCCACCGGTTTTCCTTTGCCAAGGTATAAAACTCGGTGCCAGGGAAAGGGGCAACAATGTTAATCATCACTTGGTCGGCTTTCAAGCGGATGGCGGTGTCCAGCGTTTCCCGTATCGTTTCCTTCGTTTCCAACGGGCTGGTGCCAATCAGGATATTGAGTTTGACAGGCACTTTATGCCTGTTCAGCCGGTCGATGGCTTCAATGATTTGCGTGCGGGTAAGCCCCTTTTTGATATACGCCAATATCTCATTGTTAAAAGACTCCACCCCCACATCTACGTACTTGCAACCGCTTTCGCCCAGCACAGCGGCAATCTTTTCGGTAATGGCATCCGCCCTTGCCTGACAGCCCCAACTGATGCCGTGCCTTTTCAGAGCCTCCGCAATGGGCAACAAGCGTTTTTCGGTAATAATGAAATTATCATCCAGGAAGCCGATGGCTTTGTAGCCCTCTGCCGCCAGCAAGTCAATTTCGGCAACCACATTTTCGGGTGTCCGCATGGAGACAAAAGGCTTTTTTCCCCCGTTATACGCCCTGTTTTCCAGCTCGCGGGCAAAGGTGAGCGAACTCGGCACGCAATAAATGCAGTGAAACGGGCAATTGCGGGAAGTAACCATCGCCGTATAGGGCGAACGCTTCAGTTTGGGATTGCTGAAATAATGCTTGTTTATTAAATGCCGTGCGGGGAAAGGCAGCGTATCAAGGTCTTTCAATAGCTCGCGGGACGGATTATTTCGCACTGCACCACCGCTGTCTAGCACAGATATTCCTTTGACTTCGCCAAAAGCCCTGCCGTCCGCAATATACCGGCAAACCTCCTTCACCGTCATCTCCGGCTCACCCCTCACCACAACCTGCCGCGAATGTTGCAAAAACTCCTTTACATAAAACGTAGGTGCAGGCCCCAAATAGACAATATAAGCCTGCGGCAAAAACCGACGTATCCGTTCCGATGCTTCAAGGTCATTCCGTATGGATAAATTGACCGACCAGAAAACATAGACGGCGGAATTGTCCGTTTGCAGGAATGATTGAAACGCCTCAACGCCCCGCTTTGTCGATATGAAGTCCTCGTAACAAACGGTATATCCTTCCTGTTCCAAAACAGCGGCAACGGTCAGCTCGTATATATTCGCCATCGGATAAACCATAGTCGTGCAACCGGCGGTGCGCTCTGCCGGTCGTTCTTTAGTGAAAACGGGGGGAATCAGAAAGGTTATTTTCATCATACCGAATAACGCTTGCAAAGGGATATTATTACAGGGCAAATGTATTTTCGGTAGAGACGCAATGCATTGTGTCTCTACTTGCCCGTCCCGTTTGTCTTGCTACTTTTGCGGCACGGATAAAAAACGACATGATAGACTATGTATATGAAGACAAGGATTTTAGTTGGAGCAATCCTGTGTTGCGGGTTGTGGCAGGGAACGGTATTGTCTGCTCAGGAGGTATTGCCGGAATACACGCTTGCCCGCAGGTTTGCGCCGGCGAATGCGGAGCAGTTGCTGTTTTCCTTTACGCTTGTGCCGAACTATTTCAACAACAGCAGCAAGTTCTGGTATGAATATAAAACAAGCGCGGGGAGGAATTGGCAGGTCGTTGATCCGGAGCTTGGAAAGAAGCTGCCGCTGTTTGACTTGGAAGAGCTGGCGGCGGAAATCACCGAAATAACAAAAGACCCGTTTGTTGCCGAACAGTTGCCCGTCAAGAATTTGAAACTAAGCGATGACGACCGCACCTTTACCTTCGAGATTGCCACTTCCGTCAAGACGTTCCATTTCTCCTACAATTCTATTTCCCGCAAACTGACCGCCGTCCCGAAGGCTGCTTCCTCGCGGGAACGCTGGGCGAACATATCGCCGGACAAGAAGCGGGTGATATTCGCCAAAGACTTGAACCTGTACACCATGAGCTATGCCGATTACGAAAAGCTGTTGGAGAACCCGAAGGACAGCACCGTAGCCGAAACGCCGCTCACGACAGACGGCACGGAGGACTTTGCCTTCGGTATGCCCCGCAACCGACTGAATACGGACTCGCTCTACGACCACAAGCGCAAGCCGGCGCAGGGCAACTGGTCGCCGGACGGGCGTTACTTCGCCGTCGTGCTGACCGACCAGCGTGCCGTGCAGGATTTGTGGGTCATCAATTCGGTTGCCAAGCCGCGCCCGACCTTGGAGACCTACAAATACCAGCTTCCCGGAGAGGCAGGCTCGCCCGTTGCCCATCTCTTCCTTTTCGACCTTGATAACAACAGCCGCAAGGAAATCAAAGCGGAACGTTTCAAAGACCAGACGCTTTCCCTTGCCGCAAAGCCGTTGAAAAACCGCTTGGAGCAGGTATGGCTGGGCGACAACACAAAGTTCTTTCTCACCCGCGTAAGCCGCGACATGAAGCGCACCGACATTTGTTCTTATACCTTGGGCGACGACTCTGTCAAGGCTGTTATCGGCGAGCAGCTCAACACCTACATCGAAACCCGCCCCCTGTCCCTGACGGACAATGCCAAAGAACTGATTCTTTGGAGCGAGCGCGACGGATGGGCACACCTCTACCTCTACGACACGGACGGCAACCTCAAAAACAGAATCACCCGCGGCGCATGGCACGTGGACAGGATAACAGCCGTTGACAGCCGTGCGCGGGTCGTCTATTTTGTCGCCAACGGCAGGGAAAAGGACGACACTACCCCTTACTACGAACATCTCTACCGCGTGAACTTTGACGGTTCGGGATTAAAACTGCTTACGCCCGGCGACTATTTCCACCTTGTCTATATGGACAGGGACAACCGCTTCATTGTCGATAACTATTCCCGCGTAAACACCGTCCCCGCTACGGCACTGTACGACAGCAAAGGCAACCGCCTGATGACCCTCGAAGAGAGCGATTTCTCCCAGCTGCTGCTTGCCGGCTACAAATTCCCCGAACCCTTCCGCGTAAAAGCCGCCGACGGCGTGACCGACCTGTACGGTCTCATGTACAAGCCCTTCGACTTTGATTCAACCAAAGTCTATCCCGTCATCGACTACGTCTATCCCGGCCCGCAGCAGGAAGGCACCTTCTTCCGCTATATCCCGCCAAGCCCGCGCACCGACCGCTTGGCGCAAGCCGGCTTTATCGTTGTCAGTGTCGGACATCGCGGCGGACATCCGAGCCGCTCCAAATGGTATCACAACTACGGCTACGGCAACCTGCGCGACTATCCGCTCGCCGACCATAAAGCCGCCATCGAACAGCTCTGCGACCGCCACCCGTTTATGGACATCAACCGCGTCGGCATACACGGGCATTCGGGCGGCGGCTTCATGTCCACAGCCGCCATGCTGCTCTACCCCGACTTCTTCAAAGCCGCCGTCTCCTGCGCCGGCAACCACGACAACAAGCTCTATAACCGTAGCTGGAGCGAAAAGCATCACGGAGTAAAGGAAATCACCGACGACAACGGCGACATCTCATTCTACATCCGCATCCCCGCCAATCAGGACTTGGCAAAGAACCTGAAAGGGCATCTGCTCCTCATCTACGGCGAAATCGACAACAACGTCCACCCCGCCAACTCCGTCGTCGTAGCCGATGAGCTAATCAAAGCCGGCAAACGCTTCGACATGCTCGTCATCCCGAACCAACGCCATCATTTCGAGAACTACAACGAGTATTTCTACTGGCGCATGGTCGATTACTTCTCCGAACATCTGCGCGGCAGACGCGAGACAGACGCCGACATCAAGGATATAAAGCTCGGCAACTGGTTTCAAGGCTATCAGGAATGACTATGGAAACAG
>LBCX01000210.1 GCA_001657575.1 Bacteroidales bacterium Barb4 | reverse complement strand
GTTGATGAAATTTAGACAGTTTCTTACATTTAAGATCTCCAGTCCTGCCGATGTAAAATTCGTGGCTCTTAATCCCGCTACCGCAAAAGTTACCATTGAAGAAGGAACTTCGGAGCCAATGCTTTTGACGATGTAAATGAAGGTAAAGCTGTAGTTAAATAAATACTGATAGGACTGCCGATTTTGTTGTCGGTACTTTTAGTTTATCGTAAGTGCTAACGGGTGGGTAGCAGAGGATCTGGAAAATAGCGCCGGATGTAGCTATAGCCTATACCGTCAATCCCACTTCAAAGGCAAGAAAACGGAAGTGAAGAAGGTTACTTATACGGGCAATCCGGCAGATTTTGAGGTGAAGATTGCCGGCTCAAAGCACGATACCGGCTTTGAAATATACTACGAAAGGTTTGATACAGACGATGACATAAAACAAGCTTTCCACAGATGTGGCCAACTCCGGTGCGAGACGTCGTGAGACGTCCCGTTCTCTGTTTAGATGTCCCGTTACTTCTCCCTTTGCGCCAAGAACGCCAGCGCATACATCCGCATTTGCTTCACCATTGACACCAGTCCGTTGGAGCGCGTAGGCGAAAGGTGTTCCTTCAACCCTACCTTGTTTATAAAATAAAGATCGGCATCCAACACCTCCTGCGGCGTATGCCCAGACAATACGCGGATAAGCAGGGACACGATTCCTTTCACTATTAAGGCATCGCTTTCTCCCTTAAAGAATATCCGCCCGTCCGTATAATCTGCCTGCAACCATACACGGCTCTGGCAGCCCTCAATAAGGTTGCTCTCCGTCTTATACTGTGTATCCAGCGGCGGCAGCGAATTGCCCAAATCAATAAGCAGCCCGTACTTGTCCATCCAATCCTCAAAGGCGGAGAACTCCTCTATAACCTGCTCCTGTATCTCATCTATGCTCATGGTTGTATTACTTTAATCGTTAAATATCACTTCAAGGAGGGTCTGCCCGACAGCCTCCAGCGTTTCCCTGTCAATAACAGGCATGGAGTCGTTCAGCGTATGCCAATAGGGGGCGAAGCCCGTGTCGGTGTTCGGATCGTAATTGATAATATCAATGCAGGGGATACTGCGACCGCCTGACACATAGATATGGTCGTCGGTAATGGCACCGCCGGGGGCATTGATGAAGTATTTGCCGTAGCCGAGATTACGGGCAGCGTTCCACACCTTTTCCACAAAGGGGGCGGCATAGCGCACGGACATGCTTTCCTTAAAGAATGCAGCGTTCTTAGCCCCTACCATATCCAAGAGGATACCGTATTCGGCGCGATAGTTCTTCACATGCGGATTCTTTGCCCAGAACTGAGAACCCAAGCACCACGAGTCTGCCATGCGGCTTTGCGCAAAAGGCGGCGTACCGTAGTCTTCGGCATCGAAGAAGATGATGTCGATGCCCCTGCCGGGGTCTTGCTGCCCAAGCAGGCGGGCTATCTCCAAGAGGACACCGACACCGCTGCCGCCGTCGTCCGCACCATCAATGGGCTTCCGGTAGTTCGCCTCGTCCGCATCATGATCGGCATACGGGCGGGAATCCCAATGGGCAAACAGAAGGATGCGCCTGTTGCTGTCCGGATTATAGGAGCCAATGATGTTACGGGCTTGCAGCTTGGTGTTGTCGTATGCCGTGAGGACAGCCTCCTGCACGAACAGTTCGGCACCGTGCCGTTTCAGCTCGGAAGCGAGATAATCCGCACACGCCTCATGCGCCGCCGTGTTCGGAACGCGAGGACCGAATGCCACCTGCTTTGCCACATAACTGTATGCGCTGTCTGCATCAAATTGAGGCACAGAAGAGGGAGCAACGGACACAGCCGACTGAACCGTAGTATCCACCGCCGCATCACCCATCCCTTTATTGCCACAGGAAAGGAAGCTACAAAGGAGAAAGAAGAGAAGAATCTTCACTGTATTATTCATAGACATTATTAACTGATACTAAGCAGATGCCCCTTCGGGACTTCCGCATAACAGATTAAAGCCCGCACGCCGACATGACACGCAGCAGATTGCCGCCCCATATCTTGCGGAGGTCTTCATCGCTGTAGCCTTCTGCCAAGAGGCGGAGGGTGATGTTGATAAGCTCGTTCGTGGCACGGCAGCCGATGACCTCGCCGCCACCGTCAAAGTCAGAACCGATACCGACATAGTCTATACCGACAAGATTAACCACATGGTTGATATGGCGGATGACATCGCTCAGGGATGCCTTTTCCTCTTCTTTGTTAATGAAGCCCTTGTAGAGGCAAATTTGCATTACACCCTTATGGGCGGCAAGGGCTTTGATCTGTTCGTCCGTCAGGTTGCGCGGATGGTCGCATAAGGCGCGGCAAGAAGAATGGGAGGCGATGACGGGCGATGCGCTTGTTTCCAGCACATCGTAGAAAGTGGTTTCCGCTACATGGGAAACGTCCACTACTATGTTCAAGCGGTTCATCTCCCTTACAACTTCTTTGCCGAAAGGGCTTAGACCGCTCCACTCGCCGTTCCCGCTTGCCGAGTCGCATACGTCATTGTCGCCGTTGTGGCAGAGGGTGATGTAGGATACACCCGTTTCCTTGAAGAGGCGGAGGTTGTCCAAGTCCTTGCCCAGAGCATAAGCGTTCTCAATGCCGAGAAAGACGGCTTTCTTGTGTGCGTGTTTGAGGCGGATAAGGTCTTGCACGGAGGCGGCTATGCCCATCCGTGCGGGGCTTAGCCGTTCCTGACGCTTTACCTCTGTCAGCCGTTCAAGAGCGTAAGCCGTAGCCGCTTTGAGCGAAGCCTCGTCCCGCTTTCC
The DNA here is from genome assembly GCA_001657575.1 of Bacteroidales bacterium Barb4. GTDB lineage: Bacteria > Bacteroidota > Bacteroidia > Bacteroidales > Tannerellaceae > Barb7. Next base: position 2,570 of record LBCX01000210.1, on the reverse strand, counting down.
CTGCGGAATATAGGCAACCATGAAGACGGCATCCGTCAGTCCCTTTTCCATAAGGGGGAGGTTTACCTTGCCCGCACCCTGCGTTGTTTTGCCGATGTCGAACCTGCCGGGAAATATCATGGGGGTATCCGCATGGGAGTCGATGACAAGGATGCGCCGGTGCAGTGCCTTTGCACGGTGGAAGCGGGCGGCGGTTTCCACGTGGTAGCGGAAAAGGCGTTGCATGGTCTCGTCGCCGTTTGCCGCCATCGCTTCGGGATGCCATTGTACACTGAGGATGTTCCGCTCCGGATGTTCCGTAGCCTCGTTGATGCCGTCGGACGATACAACGGTGGTGATAAAACCGGCTGCAGGCTCTTTGACAGCTTGATGATGAAAGGAATTGACAAACAGGTTGTCCTCTTTCAATATGCCCCGCAACTTGGTCGCTCCTCCTTCCAAGCGGACGGAATGCGAAGGATATTCACGCGCCAACAGCTGGCTGTGCTTTATCAACTGCCCGCCCGCCTGACTGTATATATCCTGCCAAAGGCTTCCGCCGAAGGCTGCATGGATCAGCTGATGCCCGCGGCATATCCCGAACAGTGGTATCTGGCGGGCAGCAGTCAACCGCAACAGTATCAACTCATATTCATCTCTGAATGTATCCACGTCTTGAAGTCCGGGCACAGGCTCTTCACACAAATAGAGCGGATTGATGTCTCCCCCCCCGCTCATCAGCAAGCCGTCCAAGCCTGCAACGACAGCATCCAACGCTCCTACGTCCGTCACGGCAGGAATCAGCACCGGTGCCCCTCCGGCATACAGCACGGCACGCACATACGTCTCGGCTACGCAGGAAAGCCCGTCCTTCCGATTGGCGGATATGCCAATACAAGGGGGGCGGGTCGCTTCGTCCGGCACGTACCGGTCAACTTCCCCATACAGAGCCTCCCTGTTCGGACGGCGGGCTTGAATATTCATAAGAGATTGTTGTATATAACCTGAAACAAAAAATCCGCCGGCTATCTTAATAGATAATGGACGGATTTTACTCGTTGTTCTACCAAGGCTCGAACTTGGAATTTCAGGACCAGAATCTGACGTGTTACCATTACACCATAGAACAATAACAGAAAGAGGTATGCCCTTCGGATACGGGCGCAAATATAGATACTTTTTCAAATGCCGCAAAGTATAGAGTTCTTTTTTCTTTGTTTTCAGGCACAGATTACGCTGATTACGCAGTTAAGATATTCTCTGTGAATCTGTGCCTAAAATGGCTTTCGTGCCGTACCTCCCCCTGCCTTTGTGCAAAAAATTACTCTTATATATCCGCCGCCCTGAAAAACGCAACTTTTGCTTGCTGAGTAATTATAGACTGTACCTTTGTCGCCATTCAAACCTACTTTTGAACAAAAAGTGGAGTAGTTCTAATTGAACTATGTCACTTTTTATGCCTGTTACGAGAACCCCTAACGGGTTTTAAAACCCTGTTACCTTAGATTTGCCCCGTGAAAAAAGAGGTAATATTGACAGGATTAAGAACCGCAAATTCAAAAAGAAAGGAAACCGCATAATAAACCATAATCCTGTACAGGCAAAACTTATACCCCAGTTTAGTATTATGCGGCTTTTCTTGAGATAAAGACCTGTATAAGAAGTTAACCGTAAGTTATTCGGGTATTGACATCAGCAAGGAAAAACTTGATCTGTGTTTTTATTCAACAAGAGAAGGTACTCAAAGAAGAGGAAACAGCCAATACGACTGCCGTAGTGAGTCAGGCATTAAAAACCTTCTTGAAAGGAGGCGGTGAAGATGATCGTCGTAACAGAAGGCTTCACAGACTTTATGGATGCACGAAAATCTTGTTGCTATGCAGGCCTTTCTCTTATTTGTCAGGCAGCAGCATTCGGTCGCGAAACAGGGTCTCGCAACGGGCGGACAAGAGTATCAAAGCTCTTTTGCATATGGCGGCTTTGGTTGTCGCCACACGGTGCAAGGGGAAACTGCATGAGTATTATGAAAGGAAAGTCGCTGAAGGAAAGAATGAGAAGTCTGTCCTGAACGCTGTCAGGGCGAAGCTTGTACACCCCATGTTTGCCGTAATCAGAAATAATCAGGATTATCAAAAAGATTATGTTAATGCGCTTGCGTAAATCACTAAGAATAGGAGTATGTTGCGCTGATTTATAAGAGTTTATGCCTGTGTAATTCGGCGTTTCCCTATATTGCCATGTGGTGTAATCAATTGTTAATCTGTTTGTTTTCCGGTAAGTAACGTAGTTCTACACGAACTTAGTAATAATCCGCATTCAGGGCACCCGCAAAGGGTGTCCCTACTTCTAAATACTAATCCCTGTGTTTAACAAACTCAAGGAGCTGGCGTACACGCTCAAGGTGCTGCTGTACGCCAACAACTTCCCGGAGGTGGAAGGCAAATACATTGCCCATCCGCAGACGGAGAACAGCGCCGGTATCGACGACATCGTCAAGTCCGGCGCCGCGCGAGGCGAAATCATCGGCAACGTTGACGAAGCCAAGCAGCATGTACGCGGTTTCCTCGCCGAAACCGTTCGCGTCCTTTTGG
>LBCX01000209.1 GCA_001657575.1 Bacteroidales bacterium Barb4 | reverse complement strand
GCAAATGCCCTGAAAGGGCAAAAGATTTCAGCCCCACATGCAGCGCAGCGGAATGTGGGGTTATGGGGATGGCAGCGGTAAGAGAGTTCTGAAAGAACGAGACAAACAGCAAACGGTGGTTTACAATGCAATATATTATTCTGTCATCCTTTCAGGATACCCCTGACGGGATCGTTCTTACAACCCCACATTCCGCTGCGCTGCATATGGGGCTGAAATCTCTTGCCCTTTCAGGGCTTCTGTGCCGTATTGACACCATAGTTCTTGGAGAACTTAGTAAGTGACGGATCCCTGTGGGATTTGTGTAACATGTAGAAGAAGGGTTTTCTTAATAGGTTTATTAACGAAATGTAAATGTGTATATGATGAAAAGATTGACTTATGTGTTGCTATGCCTGATAACGGGTATATGCACGGCAGTTGCTCAAAACACGAGGGTGACGGGTTCGGTTATCTCTGCCGACGACGGCGAGCCGATTATCGGGGCTTCGGTTATGGCAAAGGGTACTGCGGTTGGTACCATTACGAATTTGGACGGGCAGTTTGAGCTGAATGTGCCAAGCTCGGCAAAGGTGCTGGTTGTCTCTTACGTGGGAATGATTACGCAGGAGGCAACCGTTCAGCCGTCGTTGCGGATTGTGCTGCAATCAGACATGCAGAATCTGGACGAGGTCGTTGTGACGGCTTTGGGTATTTCGAGGGACAAGAAGACCTTGGGATATTCCGTTCAGCAGGTCGGGGGCGATGAAATCAACATCGCAAAGACGGACAACTTTGTCACCGGATTGAACGGGAAAGTGTCGGGGCTTCAGATTAAGAACACGACGAACTTCGGAGGGTCAACCAATGTGGTCATCCGCGGGGCTTCCTCTTTGACTCAAAACAACCAAGCCCTGTTTGTCGTGGACGGTATTCCGATTGACAACTCGAACACGAACAATGCCGGACAGTTACAAGGCAGGAGCGGCTACGACTACGGAAACACCGCCGCCGACATCAACCCGAACGATATTGAATCCATCAGCGTCCTCAAAGGCGCGGCGGCTACCGCCCTTTACGGGTCAAGAGCGGCAAGCGGTGTAATCCTTATCACAACCAAAAAGGGGAAAGCAAGCCCAACTAAAAAGCCGGTGGTGAAACTGAGTTCAAACGTCACGCTCAGCTCGATTGATACCCAAACGATGCCCGACTACCAAAAGGAATACGGCGCGGGATACGGCCCGTATTATGGTGCTTCCGAAAACGGTTTCTTTGACACGGTTGACATCGACGGAGACGGTACGCCCGACCTTTTGGTGCCTTACTACGAAGATGCCTCCCGCGGAGGGAGACTCGACGGTACACCCGTTTACCAGTGGGATTCATTCGTTCCCTCTTCTCCCAACTATGGGAAAAAGACACCCTATTCACCCTCTCTCCACGGGCCTAATGATTTCTTTGAAACAGGCGTCAGTTTCACGAACAGCATTGATGTGTCGGGAGGAGCCGATGTTTCCACCTACCGGTTTGCCTACACAAACATGGATCAGAAGGGAACCATACCGAACTCTATCCTGAAGCGTAACAATGCCTCGTTTACCGGCACGTATGACCTTTTGAAGAATCTCAAGATAACTTCAACGGCTAATTATACGAATACCTACACCAAAGGTCGCCCGTCCACAGGCTACAAGAACAACATCGTGTCGCTGTTCCGCCAGTGGTATCAGGCAAACATTGACGTTAAGACGATGGAAGACTTGTACAAGGCAACCAAAACCAATGCCACGTGGAACAGGAAGGACTGGAACAACAGTTCCCCTGCCTATTGGGATAATGCCTACTGGGTGAGGTATGAGAATTACGAAGAAGACAAAAGGGAGCGTTTGATCGGTTATGCCAAACTGGATTGGGAGATTACGGATTTCCTGAACGTCATGGGACGATATTCGGTGGATACCTATCATTATTTGCAGGAAGAACGCAAGGCGGATGGTTCCATCGCCGGCGAGTTCGGTGTCGGACGTCCGAATGTTACTTCGGGCTATGCAAGGCTTGAAAGGTCTTTTATTGAAACCAATGCCGACTTGCTCCTGAACTTTCACAGGAAGCTGGGCAATGACTTTGACCTGACCGCTCTGGCAGGGCTGAACATTCGCCGCAGCACCTTGGATCAGGTATATACCTCAACCAACAACGGTCTTGCCGTACCCGGCGTTTACGCCCTGAGCAACAGTGTCGATGCCATGCTTCCGCCGGAAGAAAGGTTTGAAAGGGTCGGCATCAACGGCATATTCGGAAGTGTTTCGGCGGGTTACAGGAACACGCTCTATCTGGAAGGCACCTTGCGAAGGGATCAGGCTTCCACGCTTCCCGCCGAAGAGAACAGCTACTACTATCCCTCCCTCACGGGCAGCTTCATATTCTCAAGCCTGCTGAAACAGGACTGGCTGTCGTTCGGCAAACTGAGGCTGAACTTTGCGGAAGTGGGCAACAGTGCCCCTGCATTGAAAGTAAGGGATTCGTACAGCAATATCGCACCTATCAGCGGCAATTCGCTCGTCACCGTGCCCGACACCAAGAACAATCCCTATCTGAAGCCCGAACGCCAACGTGCCTACGAGGCCGGACTGGAAGCCAATTTCCTGAAGAACAGGGTCGGCTTTGACGTGGCTCTTTACACCAACCAGACGTTTGACCAGCTTGTGCCCATATCGGTTTCTTATGTTACGGGCTACACCTCCAAATGGATCAATGCCGGCGAGATAGCAAACAAGGGGGTTGAAGTGTCGCTCTTCAGTACGCCGGTGAAGCAAAAGGATTTCAGCTGGGATGTAAAGCTGAACTGGGCGGCAAACCGGAACAAGGTGGTTTCCCTCTATACCGATGAAGCGGGCAACGAAGTTACCAACCTCCAGCTCGGCTCCTTACAGGGAGGCGTTACCATCAATGCCCGCAAAGGCGAACCCTACGGTGTAATATCCGGAACGGACTACGTCTATGACAAGGCAAGCGGGGCTAAAGTGCTTGACGCAAAAGGGCGTTATATACCGTCCCCTGAAAACAACAGGGTATTGGGCAACGTAAACCCGGAATGGACTGCCGGATTGAACAATACGTTTACCTATAAGAATCTCTCCCTCGGCTTCCTGATTGACATGCAAAAGGGAGGCAGCGTGTTCTCGCTGGACATGTACTACGGTTTGGCGACCGGCTTATATAAGGAAAGCGTCGGGGCGAACGATTTGGGCAACCCCAAAAGAGACCCGATTGCTTGGACAGATGCCGACGATCATTCCAAAGGCTACGCCTCCAACAGTGGCGGTACGATTTACCCCGGTGTGCAAGCCGACGGAACGCCCAACACCGTCCGTGTGGACGAGTCGGACTATCATGCCGACGGCTACCAAGCCAAGCCCAACAATGCCTTTGTTTACGATGCCTCGTTTGTGAAGCTGAGGGAAGTTTCCATCACTTACAACATTCCCCGCCCCTTCCTTGCAAAAACCCGTTGTCTCTCGGCTGCATCGCTCTCCTTAGTCGGCTCCAACCTGTGGATTATCCACAAAAACCTGCCTTATGCTGATCCGGAAGCAAGCCAAAGCTCCGGCAACATTCAGGGATGGCAATCCGGCGTATTGCCGTCCGCCCGTAACTTCGGCTTCACGCTTAACATCCAATTTTAATATTATACAGGTATGAAAAGAATATATATACTGATTACAGCCCTATTGCCCCTGTTGCAGGCATGTACGGACAAGTTCGAGGAGTTCAACGAAGACAGGAAAAACCCCTCGGCGGTTGTCGGGGAATCGTTGTTTTCCAACGCTCAAAAGGAATTGATTGATCAGGTAAGTTCCACCAATGTAAACACAAACGTGTTTAAGCTCTGGGCGCAGTACTGGACGGAAACAACCTATACCGATGAAGCGAACTACAACATCGTAACCCGCAACATCGCCAACAATACTTTCCGGTATTACTACATGGATGCCCTGAAAGACCTGCTCGAAGCGGAAACAATCATTAAGGAATCGGAATACCTGCTGGATGCAAGCCCGAAGATAAAGGAAAACAAGCTCCATATTCTGCAACTGGTCAAGGCGTATGCCTTTCAGCAGCTGACGGACATCTTCGGGGCGGTACCCTACGCCGATGCCTTGAATATAGATAATGTATATCCCAAATACGATGCAGGAAATGCTATCTACAAAGACCTGATTGAGAAGGTAACCGCAGCAACTGCCGGCTTGGATGCCTCCTTCGGCAGTTACGGATCGGCAGACCTCTACTACGGCGGCAACGTAAGTCAATGGATCAAGTTCGGAAACTCCCTGAAAATCAAACTCGGCATCACCTTAGCCGATTACGATGCGAACCTGTCGGCACAGACCGTACTCTCAGGTGTCTCCGGCGGTGCTTTTACCTCTTCTGCCGACGATGCCCTTTTCTCCTACCTGCAATCATCTCCCAATTACAATCCCCTGTATGCGGATATTATCGCTTCGGGACGAAATGACTTTGTACCGGCAAACACCCTCACGGATATAATGAACACGCTGGAAGACCCTCGCCGCACTGCTTTCTTCACACCGTTCGAGGGTGGCTATGTGGGAGGAAAATACGGTTACGCCGCTCCCTATAACGCTCATTCCCATATCGCCCCTGCCATTTCCGCTCCCGATTTCAAAGGTATCTTACTGACCTATTCGGAAGTGCAATTCTACCTTGCCGAAGCAGCCGCAAGGGGATTTGCCGTACCCCAATCCGCCGAAGCGTATTACAACGAAGGCATCAAATCCTCCTTCTCCTTCTGGGGTATTGCCGGAGCCGAAGATTATTTGAATAAGCCGGAAGTAAAATACAGTGCGGCAAACTGGAAAGAACGGATCGGCATTCAGGAATGGCTGTCCTTCTACACGCGGGGGCTTGAAGGATACACCACATGGCGCAGACTGGATTACCCCGTGCTTAACGTAGCCGAATTGATCAACGACTACAGCGAAATCCCGCTCAGGTTCACTTTCCCCGTAAATGAGCAAACCTTGAACAGAGCGAACTACGATGCCGCCGCCGCACTGATAGGAGGCGACCTGCTGACAACGAAGATATTCTGGGATAAATAAACAAGGGATGCCTGTGCCTCTTGGTCGGTGGCGCAGCAGGCTGCACCTTGTCGGTGTCGCAGGCTGCACCTCGTCGGTAGCGCCTGCTGCACCTCGTCGGTGCAGCAGGCTACACCTTATTATATACTGCCGTTTACGTGCTTCTCCGCATGATAGGAGGAGCGGACAAGCGGGGCACTTTCCACCACTTTGAAGCCCTTTTGCAGAGCTGCCTCGCGGTAGGTTTCAAATTGGCGGGGCGTGATGTATTCACACACGGGGAGGGCGGCGCGGGACGGGCGGAGGTATTGCCCGATGGT
>LBCX01000208.1 GCA_001657575.1 Bacteroidales bacterium Barb4 | reverse complement strand
GCAGAACTTCGGAAAGGCGTTTGACGTGACGTTTATTGACAGGGAGGGCAAGACCGACCATGCGTGGGCGAGTTCGTGGGGTGTTTCCACCCGTTTGGTGGGGGCGTTGATTATGGCACATTCCGATGATAACGGGCTGGTGCTTCCGCCCTTGCTGGCACCGGTGCAGGTGGTTATTGTGCCCATTTACCGGAGCGGGGAGCAGCTGGCGGAAATCGGTACGAAGGTGTCGGCGATTGTTGCCGGTCTCAAGGCGAGAGGCATATCCGTGAAGTATGACGATTCGGACAACAAGAAGCCGGGGTGGAAGTTTGCCGAGTATGAGCTGAAAGGGGTTCCCGTGCGTCTGGCTATGGGGGGGCGTGATTTGGAGAACAATACGATAGAGGTGATGCGCCGCGATACGCTCGAAAAGCAGACGGTTGCGTGCGAGGGCATTGAGGGGTATGTGCAGGACTTGCTGGCTGACATTCAGCGCACTATTTACCGGAAGGCTTATGATTTCCGCACCTCCCGCACGATAGGGGTTGAGACTTACGACGAGTTCAAGGTTAAGATAGAGGAGGGGTACTTCATCATGGCGCACTGGGACGGGACGGCTGAAACGGAAGAGCTTGTGAAGAATGAGACTAAGGCGACCATTCGGTGTATTCCTTCGGAAGGTGACCATACGCCGGGGCGGTGCATGGTGACGGGCAAGCCGTCAGCGCAGAGGGTGCTTTTTGCACGGGCGTATTGAGGAGAGGGGATTTATATGTGGGAACGCCGCAGGGTAACCGATATGTGGTTACTCTGCGGCGTGTTTGTTATGCGCCTGTTATGAGGCAGGGATTAGAAGGCGGGGTATCCGGGGTTTTGGGTCAGCTTGGGGTTTGTCTGCCAGGCATCTTGGGAGATGGGGTAGAGTTTGAGGTAGGCCTCTGCTTTCCGGGGGCAGTTGGAGGCTGTCCATGCGCCGACGGCGAATGTGCCGAAGCGGATGTCGTCCTGACGTGACCATGCTTCCCATGCCAGCTCGAACTTGCGTTCCAGGGCGATTGTTTCGAGGGTTACGGCGGCATAGTTGTTTGTTGTGTTCCCGTAGGCTCTTGCGCGGACTTCGTTCACCAAGGCTGTGGCTTCGGCTGTGCTACCGCCGGAACGGAGGAGGGCTTCGGCTTTCATCAACTTGACATCGGCGAGGCGGAAGATGTGGAAGTGGTTGTTCATGGCATCGCTGAGGTTGCTTGCATACGGCCATTTCTGGCAGCGTGCGCCGGCTTCCTGCACGACGTCTCCCCAAGGAGTTCCGTCGCGTTCGGTGCCTTCGATGAAGGAGATGTCAACGGTATAGTTCAGAGGGGCGGCGTGTCCGGTCATCAATACTTCGCCGGTGGCGAGGCTGTAACGCTGTCCGGTACGGAAAGTGGCGGCGTAGCGCGGGTCTTTGGGGTCGAAGAGCTTGACGTAGTCGGGCTGGGCGGCTATACCGTTCCATGCGGAATAGGAGGCACCGTCGGACTGGTTGTCGGCGTAGTGCAGGGTGCGGTTCATGATACGGAGGCGGTAATAGTCATCGGTATCCTGATCGGAATAGCAGGCGGTGAGGATGGCTTCTTTGGGACGGGGGTTGTCGTAGGAGAAATTGTCCTTCCAATCGGCTGCCAATTCGTAGTAGCCGAGGGCGAAGAGCTTATCGCAGGCATCTATACACAGCTGGCAGGCATTGCCGGAGACGCTGACGCCCCATGCTTCGGCATTGAGGTAGAGCTTGGCAAGCAGCGTACAGGCGGCACCTTTGGTAAACTTGCCGTAGTTGGCATCGGAGGCATCGGGGCAGTCGGCGGCTATTTCGGTGACTTCCTTTACAAGCCATTCAAATACTTCCTGCCGGGGTTTGACTGCGGGGAGGTCTCTGTCCTGATTGGAAAGGACAAGCGGTATATTGCCCCAGTTGTCCATCATGACGTAGTACCAGAAAGCCCGTACTCCGCGCATAGCGGCGACGTTTACCTTCTTTTCGGCATCGGTGAGGAGAGTAGAGTTTTCGAGTACGCTGATGGTGGCGTTGCAGGTGCCGATGGCTGTGGAAGCGGCTGTCCATGCGCCGCGTATCTGCTGCGTTTGCGCTGTCCATGCGTGCATATACAATTCACGGTATTGTCCGCCGTCGTACCAGTCGCCGCCTCTGCGTGTGGGCGTTACCGCCATAGAGCCTCCATTTTCAGAGAGTTGGAGGAACCATTCGTTCCAATAGGTTTTGAGGGTGTTGTAAGTGGTTCCCATGAGGGCTTTCACTTCCACATCGGTATTGCCGAACTGGTCGGCGGGCAGTTTGTCATATACGTTTTCGTCCAAATCGGTACATGACGGCATGGACGTAATCAATGCAATGCCTGCAAGAAAGGCTATTATTATCCTTTTCATATTGTTGTTCGTTTTATGCTGTAATTAGAATGTCAGGTTAATGCCAAAGGTGAAGGAGCGCGCTTTGGGGGAGTAGTTGCGGGGTTCGATGCCGGGGGAAAGACCTGCGTCCTGATCGCCGGCTTCACCGCGGAAGAGTTCCACTTCGGGGTCTAATCCGGTGTAGCCGGTGATGACAAAGAGGTTCTGTGCGGCTACATAGAAGCGTGCCTTGTCTAACCAGCCGGTCTTCTTGGTGTCAAAGGTGTATCCGACAGACATGTTATCCAGACGGGCGAAAGAGGCATCTTCCAGATAGAAGGAGCTGACACGGGACGATTCGCTGTACTTCATCAGGTTGTCGTTCTTCATGGCATTTGCCCCGCTGAGGTTGGTATTGTTGCCGTAGGCGGCAAGGGGGTTGTTGAGTACCTTGTTGCCTATTGTTCCGCGTATAAAGAAACTTGCATCCCAGCGTTTCCAGCTGAAAGAGTTGTTCCAGCCGAAAGTGAGGTCGGGTTGTGCATCACCCACGTAAGTGCGGTCAGCGTCCGTGATACCCTCAACTCCGTCGGTGTCTTCCATGATGAATTTACCGTTGGCATCCAAACCATTGCATTTGAGCATGAAGAACTGCCCTACGGGGTAGCCTACTTCCACCACGTGAGAGGTAACACCGGAAGCACCGCGAATCCACGGGTCGCCCGTATAGACACGGTCGGTGGTATAGAGGTCGTTGGAGAGGCGGGTGATTTTGTTCTTGTTGTGCGCCAGATTGACGGAGGTATTCCAATTGAAAGCCTTGCCGCGGAGGATGTCAATGTTGAGCAGGAGTTCAATCCCGTTGTTGGTCATATCGCCCACGTTTGCCTGAATACGGTCATAGACGTAGGTCGGGGTCGGCACTTTATAGGTATAAAGCATATCGGAGGTCTTCTTGCTGTACCATTCGAGGGTACCGCCTACGCGACCGTGGAAGAGGGAGAAGTCCAAACCCACGTTGAACATGGAGGTGGATTCCCATTTCAAATCGGGATTGGCGTTCTGCGACACTTTGAAAGCCGTCAGCAGGCTGCCGTTGTCGTAATACGTTCCCGAAGCCTGATACAATTCAAGGGATTTGTAGGGTTGCAGACCGTCCTGATTACCGGTTACACCGTAGCCTGCACGCAGTTTCAAGTCGTTCAGCCAGCTTATTTCTTTCATAAAGCCTTCCTGAGAAACACCCCATGCGGCAGATACGGAGGGGAAGGTACCCCATTTGTTGTTAGCCCCGAACTTGGAAGAGCCGTCACGGCGCACGGTAGCCGTTACCATGTACTTCTCATCATAAGCGTAGTGGGCACGGGCGAAGAAGGAAATCAATTTGTATTCGTTCTTTGCAGAGGTGACGTTTCCTATCTTGAGCGTGTTTCCGGTTTGAATGCTGTTGGCACCCATAGAGCCTACGGCAAAGTCGGTGGCTTCGGATTGCTGATTCTGGTACAGGTCATTTTCCCATGAATAACCGGCAATGGCGGACACCTTATGCTTTTCGTTGAAGCCACGTTCATAGTTTGCTGTCCATTCCATCAAATCACGTTCCCATATAGAGGCTTGCCTTACAGCCCGTCCCGTGCTTGAATTGCCACCGGCAATGGTGCCGGGCTTTATCCACAGGCTGCGGTCGCTGTTGTACATATTCTTATACAAGTGAGCTTTTACGTTCAAGCCCTCCATGAGGTCGTATTGAATATCGCCTGCACCGTAGAAGAAGTTGTTTTTACGTCCGTGGTATTTCTCCTTCTGGTTTTGAACGGGGTTGCCTTGGTCGTAGTTGCCCTTCATGCCTTGGAAATAAGAGCCGTCGTCGTTATATACGGGGAATACGGGGGGATTGTTGTAGGCGGAGATGTACTCGTCGGTGAAGGGGAATTGCATCTTCGTTATCGTACCCGAACCGGTCAAGCCGATGCGCAGGCGGTCGTTGATGGCGCGTTGCTGGAATTGGAAGCGGAAGCTGTGGCGCGTCATCTCGTTGTCGCGGGCAATACCGTTGCGATCCATGAAGGTGTAAGAGGCACGGTAGTTGCTCTTTGAGCCGCCTCCCGACAGGGATAAAGAATGGTTTTGAGAGACACCGGTGCGGAGCATTTCATCGAACCAGTCGGTATCGGCGGTGTATCTATCGAAGTTGCTGTCGTACTTACCCATCTGTTTGTTGGCATCGCGCCATTCGGCGGCGTTCATGAGGTCGGGCTTGTTGGCTACCCTGTCGGCTGTGAGGTAGCCGTCGTAGTTGATTTGCGTCTTGGAACCGGAGCCTCTTTTGGTGGTAATCAGGATGACACCGCCGCCGGCACGCGAACCGTAAATGGCAGCGGAAGAGGCATCTTTCAATACGGAGATGGATTCAATATCCGAAGGGGATACGGTGGACATGTCGCCGCCGGGGATGCCGTCAATGACAATCATCGGTCCCTGGTCGTTCTGGAGGGTGGAGACACCGCGCAGACGTATCTGGCTACCGCGCGTCACATCGCTCGAACCGGTGGTGATGGTCAGACCGGCAACCTTGCCTTGCAGCAGGTCGGCGGCATCGCGGGTCACTCCCTTGTTAAAGCTCTCTTCCGACACATTGGCGATGGAGCCTGTTATCTCGCGGCGCGTCTGGGTACCGTAACCGATAGCCACTACTTCGCCCAGATTGATGACAGAGGGTGCCAATGTCACATCAATCGTCTTCCGCCCGTTGACGGCTTCTTCCAAAGTGTTGTAGCCGATAAAGGAGATTTGGAGAACGGCGCGATGCGCATTGCCGATGGTCAGGGTATATTCCCCGTTCGGATTGGTAATGGTACCGTTTGTTGTACCCTTTTCAATCACGTTCCCTCCGATAACCGGATCGCCAAACTCATCAAGAACTTTCCCCGACACACTGCCCGACTGCGCAAAGGCAGCCGTCATGCAAAGGGACATCAACACGGCAAGTAAACATGCTTTGCCGCGCTTCAACGTAAAAATCAGCTTTCTTCGTTTCATACCAATAAATATT
>LBCX01000207.1 GCA_001657575.1 Bacteroidales bacterium Barb4 | reverse complement strand
GGAACGGGCGACCCGATGAAATCCTGAGCGGAATGTGGGGTTAATGCGGGATTAACGTGAGGAAATGTAGGGGATGCAATACGGGGCAAATGCCCTGAAAGGGCAAAGGATTTCAGCCCCACATGCAGCGTAGCGGAATGTGGGGTACGGATGGATACAAACAAATAAAGCCCTGAAAGGGCGATACAAATACAGGTAATGGTTTACAATGCAATATATATTATTCGGTCATCTTTTCAGGATTTCATCGGGTCACCCGTTCCATTAACCCCACATTCCGCTGCGCTGCATGTGGGGCTGAAATCTTCTGCCCTTTCAGGGCTTTTGCGCCGCATCGGCACCATAGTTCCACGGGAACTATGGTTATCGCAAAAGTAGCCGCCGGTTATTTTCTGAAAAATACCCTAAATGTGGTATATTCATTTAATAAAAACAAACCCGCTCCGTTAGGGGCGGGTTCTGTTTTTTTGTTGAACACTGATTGTTTTCTTGATTAATAACCGGGATTTTGACCAACAACACCTAATTCGTTATATGATTCGCTCAAAGGAATCGGGAAACGGTAGTAATGTCCGTCAATATTCTTGATTTTTGCATGCAAATGTTTATATATCCTTGCATAGAAAGCGAATCTGGTTTTGTCGGCACCCGGAAGTGCTTCAAAAGCAGCCTGGTTGTTATACGCATCCTTGTAATATTCAAAGCTCTTTATTTTGTTGAAGGAAGAAAGCAACGTTCTCCAACGTACCAGATTCAACCAATGCTTTTGTTCAAAGGCGAGTTCATACCCCCATTCGTTGTACAAATCCTGCAGGGCGACAGAAGTTAATGCCGGCACATGTGCTCTTGCACGAAGTGTGTTGATGGCAGCCAAACCTTTGTCTTCACTCCCCAAAAAGAACTGAGCTTCCGCCTTGATCAGATATACTTCACCGAAACGGAAGTCGATGTGGTCAATATCGTTGGGTTGGGTTTCTTCAGAAAGACCGGTCGTTGTGCGATGAATCCATTTACCGGGACGAACAATGCTGAGAGGCCAAGTCAACGTATCAATGGTTCCGTCTATATGCTCTACCCTCGTAGTATAAGAATACGGTTTACGGGCATCCCCATCGGGAAGTGCGTTTTCATAAGAAATGTCGGCATAACTGATGTGCGGGTCTGTTCTGGGAAATTTAGGCCAGGTATATCCGCAGTGTGTCTGGTGATTGCCTTGTATATCGATACCGTCGCCTTCGTGGTAGATAGAGAAGATAACTTCCGCGTTATTTTCATTGCGTACACCCCAGATATTGTTGAAATCGGGGAGCAGGGTATATTTTCCGCTGTTGATTACTGCATCGGCATAGTCTTTTGCCTTTTGCAATTTCTCTGTATCCACAGCCGGTTTTACGGGGTCGGCTTTTCCGTATTTGATAGCTTCAACTTCGTCTTGAGTCAGCGGTTTCTGTCCCCAAGTAAGGTAAACCTTAGCCAAAATAGTTTTTGCAGCCAACTGCGAAGGGTCTGATTTTTTAGCCTCCCATTCCGGCAAATTGGGAATAGCCGCATTCAGGTCGCTCACTATTTGAGCATATACTTCATCGACAGATTTGCGCGTTTCTTTTTCGGTGTCTGTAGCGTCGGTTCTTACAATCAAGGGTATTTCGCCGAAGAGTTGTACAAGTTGAAAGTAATTGTATCCGCGTATAAATTGAGAACGGGCAATGAGCAAGTCTTTATCCGACTGTTTCAACTGGTCAGAGACCGGCGCAGCGCCAATGCCTTCGATAGCCGTGTTGGCTGCAACAATACTTGTGTACAAACGATTGAAAATCTTGATAGGATACCAGTTGCTTTTTTCAAGTTCCAAAATGCTGACCTGAGGCCCGTCTTTCGTATCATCTGCTTCTTCAAAAGAGATGGTCGCTTCGGTTGCCGACTCGATAAGAAAAGAATACGAAGAACTAAGGGTTTGCAAGGGTCCGTAAACGGCATTGGCAAGAGCCGCCGCTTCGAGTGCGGTTGCGGGAACAGGCACTTCGGGTTTTGCTCCGCCGCCTTCTCCCAAATCATCGTTGCTGTCATTGCACGAAGAAAATGCAAAAACAGAAAGTGCTATTAGCATTACCGGGAATAATAATTTCCTTTTCATCTTTTTGATTGTTTTTGTTTGTAGAAAGTATCAAATACCTTAAAATGTTATGCCTGCTCCCGCCAGAAAGGTTCTGGAAGAAGGATAAATCCCTGTGTCTATTCCTCCGGCCACTTCGGGGTCGTAACCTTTATATTTGGTAAACGTATATAGATTTTGCGCGGAAGCGAATGCACGGAACTGCAAGGGCAGATTGCCTATTTTCACCGGAAAATTGTAGCCCACGGTAATGTTTCTTATTTTCAGGAAAGAGGCATCTTCTATGTAGCGGCTATACGGTTCTCTCGTGACGGCAGCGGCATTCAGGCTCGGTATGCTGCTCGACGGCTTTTCTTCCGTCCAGGCATTCAACACATCATCGGAAAGGTTATACGTTTTGTTGCCTTCCGAGAGATGACGACGCAGTTTGTTATACACCTCGTTTCCTTGCGAACCTTGCAGCGACACAAACGCATCCCAACGGTGCCAGGTGAGGTTGGAAGAAAGTCCATAAGTGAAATCGGGCTGTATGCTGCCCAGCACTGTGCGGTCGGTTGACGGGCGCACTTTATTATCTCCGTCCAAGTCTTTCCGGTTAGCGTCGCCGGTTTTTTGATCCACGCCCTCATACACAAAGCCGTAGAAAGAGCCTACCGATTCGCCTTCTCTGTAAATCTTTTCCTGATAGTCGCCTTCCGTCAGGTTATTGCTTTTTCCCAAGTGGGTAATAGTATTGACATTGTGGGCAATATTGGCAGAAACCGACCAGTTGAATTTTTTCCTTTCTACCAGTCTTGCATTCAATGCCAATTCAAAACCCTTGTTGGTTACATTTCCAACATTGATGGTTTGCAATTCATTGGTCGCTGAAAACGGCACCAGCACTTTTACCAGTAAATCGGAAGTTTTCTTGGAATATACATCGGCAACAAAGCTCAAACGGTCGTTCAAAAATCCCGCATCGATGCCGGCATTGTATTCGGCGGTGGTTTCCCATTTCAGTTTGCTGTTGCCGAGGTTCGTCCTTTTATAGGCAGCCTCGCCGCCGTATCTGACTGCTTCAAGGACAGCCGAAAATTCATCAAATCCGATTTCCTGATTACCGGCAGTACCGTAAGAGGCACGGAATTTCAGGTTCGACAGGGACAAACTGTTTTTGGCTCCTTCAAAAAAGGATTCATCACTTACGTTCCACGAAAATCCGACGGAAGGGAAATAGCCCCATTCATTCCCTGCCGCAAAGCGCGAGGATTTATCGGCACGATAAGTAGCCGTGAAGTTGTACTTATCCAGCAGCGTATAATTAACACGTCCGAGCACGGAGTGCAGATAAGCACTGTTTGATTTGTTAAAATGCGGTAATTCCTTGCCCAGACCCAACTCTTCAAAATTAGCCAAATGGGTGGCTCTGCTGAGTATGATATTTGTGTTGGTCTGTTGATTGGTGTATCCGCCTAAAAGGTCTATATAATGAGCAGGAGCCAGTTGCTTGGTGTATGTAAGCAGATATTCCGTTTGTGTTATAGTCGTTTCCCGATTGCCCACAGAGCCTTTCCCTTTTATGTCATCGCTAAAACCGAGCGCAGAGGTAGGAGGGGAAAACAGGTTTTGGGTAATGTGGCTGAAATTTGTTCCCGCACTGAACTTAAATACCAAACCATCAATATGAGGTATGTTATATTTGGCATAAAAGTTACCCAGCAGCGACGTGCTCAGCGTTTGTCCGATACTGTTGTTTAAGTCCGACACGGGATTTACCGCCTTGCCGGAATAATTGAGATACTGGTTCAGTTCAAAAGGATTATAATAGTTGTAATCGCCGGTAGCGGCATTGCGCACCGGCAGTACCGGCGGCATAAACAGCGCATAAACCAGCGAATTGGTAATGCCCGCTGCCAGCGCAGGAGCACTGTCACCCGTTTTATCACCGGAGGCTATGGAGGTAAGTGCATTTTGTGTACTTCTGTCGGCAGAAGCGGTAACGCCTACGGTAAGATTTTTGAATAATTCCCTGTCCAGGTTTATCCTGCCGCTGAAACGTTCAAAGCCCGAATTGATGATAATACCCTGCTGGTCGGTGTAGTTGCCGGATATGAGGTAACGGGTTTTGTCGTCGCCGCCGCTAACGGACAATTCGTGGATTTGTGTCGAGCCGGTTTGCAGCACGGCATCCTGCCAGTCGGTATCTGTGTTTTTACCGTTTGCAGCAATTTGAGCACTGTTAAAGGCTACAAAATTAGGGTCACCCCAAGTCGTATTGCTAAAAACATCCCGATTGATTTTACTCCATTGCTCGGCATTCGTCAGTTTGAGTTTTTTTGCCGATTGATCCACACCAATGCTATACTGGTAGTGAATGGAATTACCGCCGCGCTTGCCCTTTTTGGTCGTGACAAGTATCACGCCGTTTGCTCCGCGCGATCCATAGATCGCTTTTGCCGATACATCCTTCAATATTTCTATCGATTCTATGTCCGAAGGATTGATGGAAGCCAGCGGATTGAGGCTGCTTTCAATACCGCCGACGCCTGCCTGCGTAGCACCCTTTTCGCTGAAATAAATAAAACCGTCTATCACATACAGCGGATCGTTGCTGGCATAGATGGAGTTGCCCCCGCGAATACGGATTTCCGAGCCTGAGCCGGGCTGTCCTGAAACCTGCGTAACGTTCACACCCGAAACAGCACCGCCGAGCAAACCATCCAGCGAAGTGGACAACTGTTGCAAAGTCGTTTTGTCCACCGATGCCACCGAGCCGGTCAGCTCCTTTCGCTTCTGTGTGCCGTAACCAACCACTACCACCTCTTCCAGCGCATTCAAATCTTCCACCAGCCGGATATTTATCCGTTCATTCGTTTCTTCGTAGATGTCTATTTCCTGCTGTTTGTATCCGATATAGCTGACCACGATTGTCGCCGGCAATGCGGATACGCTGATAGAGAATACGCCGTCCAAGTCGGTAGCCGTACCGGCACTTTTTTTATCATTCCTGACGGAAACACTTGCACCGATAACCGACTCCTTGGAGCGGCTGTCTATCACTTTGCCACGAACAACAATCCCTTTCTGCGCCAAAGCCAAAGGGACATCCACCCATGCAACAAAGGAGAAAAGAAGAAAATACAGCAGCCGCTTGCGGCTTCCTGAAAAATAAGATACTTTTGCCATGCTAAAATTTTTTTAGTGTGTTTAAGTGCCCCCCAATACCAATTTGCCGTCGGAGGAAGGGGGCACTTTCTTGTTTATAAATTACTTGAAACTTGTTTGAATTTTTGGAGTTGTTTCCATAAGGGATAAGTCCCTGTTGAACT
>LBCX01000206.1 GCA_001657575.1 Bacteroidales bacterium Barb4 | reverse complement strand
TGGGAACCGGGCGCTCCCCTCTTCAGCAGGTTTGCACACGTGCGTCATCTCCGGCACTGCCTATAATTTTAACAATCCAGCCAATCACGAATGAACCTCTCCGCGGCATGCTCAAGCATTTATGGGGCTGGTCTGATGCGCTTTTTCGCTTATTGCATGGTCGCCGGGATCGCCTTCGTCGGCGCCGCAAAGCTGTTCCCGCCAGCTCCGCAGGACATAACGTACCACTATGTGGATGAGCGGGGCCAGCCCATCACCGAGGTGGTGGCGCGCGCCTACTTTGCCGAGCAGGAACGCTTGGACACCCTTGAACGGGAAGCCAAGCGCCGCGCCTCCGAAGAAGGAAACGTCGCCAACCCGACGACTTCCTCTGGGCCGGTAACCCATTCGAACCTGTCCAACCGTGCGGCCATTCCGCCCGGCACAAGCCTCCGGGCAACAGAGCCGAGCAAGGACTATATCAGCGTGCAAGGCTATTACCGGCGCGACGGGACCTACATCGCCCCACACAAGAGGTCGGCCGCGAACCGCACCCAAACCGACAACTGGAGCACCAGGGGCAACAAGAACCCCTTCACCGGCAAGTCAGGCTCCAACAAAGCCAGGCGCTAATCCTGCAAACCAAATCATCGGGGCCCGCTGCCCAAACTACGCCAAGACACTGAGTTGGACGAGTGGTGCGTGCCTCTACTGGCACAACTCGATCAACCCGGTCGACGGGTTGCGGCGCATTCCACCCCTCATGTTGGCATCGCATGCCTCCGCGCCTGTACCCGCCACTTTGATGGTGCCGGAGACGTGAAGGGTGGCAGAAGGCGCTGTTGTGCCGATGCCGACAATACCGCTGGTCCCCACATAAAGGCTTGGCGTGGTGGTCTGCCCACTGGCGGACACGATGAAACTGCCGGAGACCTGCAACGTCGCTGTGGGGGAAGCCGTACCCACGCCGGTATACCCGGCATTGGTAATCACCATCCGGTGTTGGCGGGTCGCGGTTTGGAAAACAAGGTCTCCCCCGTTGTAAGCACCAATTATCAACCCGCCGGCGTTGTAAGTTTCCAGCACGGCTGCGTTGTTGCGCCAGTTGCTGAAGGAGCCGCCATTGCTGCCAAGCTGAAGCAACGACACCATTCCGGGCTGGCCGCCCAATCCTGTAGCGTTCAGGTTGGCAGCGGTGAAGCCGGTGGAATAGTCCGCGGTATTGCCATAGGCATAAACGCCCGAGGTTTGTGAGCCCTCAGAGTTGATGACAACCCCGCCGCTCACCGTGCTTGCGGTACCAACGCCAACTCTACCGCTGAAGTACCCATCGGTCCCGCTGATGGCGCCGGTGCTGCTCACGCCCACCGAGACGAGGCCGAGACTTGGGTGGAAATACGCGGTGTTGTAACCGCCCTGCGTAACACTAATGTAGCCGGTGTCGGAGATAGCCACCATGCGGGTCTGGGCGGTGGACCCGGACACGATGCGGTCGGAACTGCCCGCAGTCACGCCGGTAAGGCCGCTACCGTCACCCAAAAAGGTGCCATACACCTGCGTGCCGGAGATGTAGCGGAAATAGCCATAGGTTCCGCTTACCGCACCGTTGCGCGTCGTGTCCACAAAAGACGCGCTGACATTGGTGGCACTCACCAGCGAACTGCTGACACTGTTGGAACCGATGGTTACGGCACTCAACGCCAAAATGGTTGCTGCCGGAAAATACCCATGTGTGCCACTGACGTAGTAGGCGTTCAACGCCGATGCAGATACCATCTGCATCGAAATAGACGTACTGTCACTTATCGCAATCACTTGCGCAGGAATGTTGGAAATGCTGTACCAATCGGCAACGCCTCCGCCCGACAGTGTTACCCAGCTTACGCCATTGCAGTATTGAATGTCCCCGCTATTGAAGCGGATTGCTCCCGATATCCCTGTACTGCAGGCTAGGCTACTTGCGCCAACCTGAATAGCGTCGCTTGCCGAAATCGTCCCTCCCACGTCAAGCGTAGCGAGCCTACCCGCCTTCCCAATCGCGACACCTTCACCAAAGTAACCAGAGGTGCCGCTGACAGGGCCCGTTGCGCTTACCCCGAGCGTCACCAGTCCCCGGTATGGATCAAACCAACCGCTGTTAGCCCCTGCCTGCGTGATGGAGATGTAGCCGGTGTCGCTGATGGCCACCATCCGCGTGGCTGCATTCGTACCGCTGACGATGCGGTCGGTTGCGCCCGCGATCACGCCGGTGAGACCAGAACCATCGCCCGTGAAACGCCCGTACATGTCAGTACCGCTGACATAGCGAAAGTATCCAAACGTCCCGCTGACCGTGCCGTTACGCGTGGCATCAACGTAGGTTGCGCTTACGCTCGTCGCGCTCACCAACGAGCTTGATACCGTATTGGCCAAAAGATTGGCGAGCAAACTCCAACCGGCACTAAAGTACCCCCAGGTGCCGCCTGAGGTCGTCAGGCTTATGTAGCCCGTATTCTCGTTGATGATCACCGCATGGGTATTGCTGATGATGCGGTCACCCTGAACATTCAAATTCGTCAAACCATTGCCATCGCCGATGAACTTGTTGGCCGATACGTTGCCCGTGATGCTCACGTGCCCGGCTGTTGAAAGGCTCGGGGCGTAGCTTGGGCACCCGATGTCGGCAGGACGCATATGATCGGGAACCCCCATACAAAGGCGGTTCGAGTTATTGCCCGCCGTGCTGGAAATGATGGTGACATCACCCCAGTCACCCGATTGCGCGTTCCCCCATGCCGCGGCCAGCGCAAGTAGCGCCGTCGTAGCGATGCGGACTAGCGCTTGAGGCAAATCTGCGGGTTCCCGTTCTTGTCGATGCGCACCGAGCCGACGGGTACACCATCACAGCCCTTGTCGATCGCCGTCACCCTTTTGGATACGCCTTCGTACACCGTCCAACCCGCAGCAGCGATGCTGCCAAGACAAATGACGGTCATAACGATACGGCAAAAGGCGCTGCTCACAGGCGCACTTTGCCTGCAGTTTCCGTATACATCAGCAAGGGCGCCGCCGATGTAAGCACCTCCTGTGGCTTCGCCGCATCTGTTCCACCACTACAATGATTTTCCTGACCCGTATTACGCAAGCGCAACCCGCGCCTTCTCGCACATGGCCTCCGGGATCTGTTCGTTCCCAACCACCCATGCCATGGCCTCCACGATCACATCGGCCTTCAAGCCCCCGCAACACCAGTTCAGCCTCTCCGATAGAGGAAGTCCACCTAGGCTTGCCCTCAATTGTTACCTCTTCGGATTACCCGTCCGCGCACCCGTGCCCCCGCTCCAACGGTTCACGCACTCATCAAAACACCAAGAACCCCTTCCTAATCGCCGTACTCCAGATGATCGAAATCCGGCACCACCCGTCTCAGGCAATCACGGTCAGGCAACGACAGCACATCTTGAACAGACCGTTCCGGCACCGGTAGCGCCTTTAACGCCGTCGCCGGTTCTGGAAGCCTCTTCACGTCCGGCATCGGCAGCAACTTCACCGAGACCGCCTCAACCGTCTTCGGCATCGCGGTTTGGAGACGCGCCATGCGCCTGCGCTCCAAGAGCAATCTGACAAACTTGACATAGAAGGGAGGAACATCGGCAATCATACTTGATGCTCCCATATGACCACACACACGGAAAGCACGCGTGCCCAAGCCGTATGCAACGCAATCACCCGACCGCACGCCACACGGCCGAGCGAAGGGCCATGTCATCTCCTACCCTTTCCGTATCTATTACAGCGGTATTTGCGTCACGCGCTTGCCAACCCCTCACCCGCTGC
Source organism: Bacteroidales bacterium Barb4 (assembly GCA_001657575.1). Classification (GTDB taxonomy): domain Bacteria; phylum Bacteroidota; class Bacteroidia; order Bacteroidales; family Tannerellaceae; genus Barb7. The sequence continues at coordinate 1,629 of LBCX01000206.1, read as the reverse complement.
CCATCGTTCATTGCGTGGCACGGGTAACGGCGATGTTCTCAATGAGGTAAGCCTCCGCCGAAGCTATGTGTGCGGACCCGCGCCACGTACCTGCTCCTGTCTAGGCCGGCTGCTGCCCCTGTTTGAGGAACGATGGCAGCCGGCCCCCCAATCGCTCGACCAAACTGTTGCCGCGTCACGCCAACGCGAACAGGAAGGCTTTGTTCAGCCACCACAATGGATCAAAGCCTGAATTGAAGGCACGCCGCTTGGCGTAGCATGAGACGCGGCGTACCTTGTTCCAGTGACAGCCCTTCCGCGCACCCACCTCGAGCGTTTGCAGCGCCATACCGAGGAAATCAACAGACGACTTGCATTCTCGTTCACACTGGCTGACTTCGTCAACGCCAATATGAATTACGGCCGTCTCGGCGATGCCGCCACCGAGACACTTGTGAGCAACGTCGCCGGATTGATGCGTCTCCTCAAGATCCCAGCCAAATCACTGCAGCCCTTCCTTCTTTCGTCGCCTGCCTTCTTCAGGCGGTCCCCGTTCTCAGTCCAGACGCAGTTCACGGATATCGCCGCGTTGCTCGGCATGCCATGGCGTTCCTACGTTAAAAAAGTTCTCAAAGCTCACCGCATCGCCAACGCGACACCGGAAAGCGTCAACATCCTCATAGACGCCCTTGCCACAGAGCTGGAGCTATCACCGGCTGCGGTAAAAGCAATCCTGAAAAGGCACACCGTCCTCTTGGGAAGCAACGCCAATACGCTTGTGTCCAACATCCGCACGACAATCAATCGCCTTAACCTATCAAAATCAGACTATGCCACCTTCGTCCGCCGCGCGCCCGGCCTGCTCGCCACTCCCACAGATACCCTAGAAACAAAAGTCAAAGCCTTCGCCGACATATTCTCCATCCATCCCGCAACAGCGCTGAAAGCGCTTCGTCGCTCGCCGCCCCTCTTGGCCATGGCCTCCGACACGATCCGCAATAACCTGCACCGTTCGGCGAACGCCCTCAACATACCGGTCCACAACTGGAGCCAGACCGTCATTAAGAAACCAAGCCTCGCCAGCTACCGCGCTGGCACGCTCCTTTCCACCGTCTCCCAAATCGCAAGCTTGTTTAAGATGTCAGCCCCAGACGTCATAGCGATTGCATCCCGCTTCCCTTCCCTCCTCTGCATTTCCATCGAAGCCTATGAAAGCAAGCTTCCGCTTGTCCTCAAATTCTGCCGAACCCTTGGCTTCGACTATACGCCCGCCGAAACACTCCGAGAATGTCCTCTTGCCTTCACCTACGCACCGAGGCGGCTTCAAGAACGTCTGCGGCTGGCAGAACTCGGATTGGGGCCACGAAGCATCATGAACCTCCTCACACTCGCCAATGAGGACGCAGCTCCTCTTCTTCGACGCAGCCGGCTCCACCCGTAACCAACACCCTGACACCCTCCTTCCATTCTGCTGCCAACACAGCACCGTCCGTGAAGCCCTTGAAAGACGCACAGCCCGCCCCATAAAACTCCTATGCCTTTCGACAAAGCCACACACTGCGAACTGCGCTTCCACCATGCAGCGATCAGCCAGGGTCTTCCCTATCAGGCGTGGATACGGACACTCATCATCACCTTCGAAAGGAGGTT
>LBCX01000553.1 GCA_001657575.1 Bacteroidales bacterium Barb4 | reverse complement strand
GTCCGGTCGTTGTTGAGGAGTCGCCCGCTGCGGGAATACCGCGTGACAATCTCGATGGTGTAGAGACCGGCGGGGAGGTTGTCGGGCACACGGACGCTGAGCAGGCCGGGCGTGTTGATGTTTATTTCCGTCGCCTTGATGCGGTCGCCGGGCGCATTGATGAAGAAAACGCCGAGGTTCGTGCCCGTGCCGGCGATTTTAATATTGCTGCCTGCTATGTGTATGTCGTGCCCGCGCGTAAGAAATTCATCAATCAGTCTGGTATAGACGTCGAAGACCTGTTCGATAAATGCCTGCACGGCGGCGATGCCCTGAATGTCCACGGCAACGGTGTCATCCATCAGCCGGCGCAGCCTGTCGCGCGTGCGGAAAGAGAGATGGAAGCGGTGCCCGTCCCTGTCGAAAGTGTCATTGGCGGATTTGAAGGTGCCGCCGATGCCCGGGTGAATGCTGAAATAGCCGAAATTGACGGAGAAACCGTCCAAAAGCTGATGGATCGCCTGATCCATAAAACCGCGCACATAGCGCAGCATGTCGTCATAATTGCCCGTCACGTCGCCGCGACTGATGGCATTCGCGCTTACGCCCTCAATGCCAAGCGGAGCCTCGGCTTTCGCCCTTGCCACGTACTTGCCTTTCACGTCTTTGAGATTGTTCGGATAGAGCCACGCCTTGACGGTGTGCATCTTTTCCGTTACGTTTTGAACGACTGTTGCCATAAGATGTAGGAGTTTGAAGTTAGGAGTAAGTAGTTTGGAGAAGCCCTAACAGGGTTTGAAACCCTGTTAGGGGTGGGTTTATATACCAAGTTCCCGTTGGACTATGGTACCGGATGCCCTGAAAGGGCAAGAGATTTCAGCCCCACATGCAGCGCAGCGGAATGTGGGGTTATGTGGGGGAACGCCGCCAACAAGGGCGTTCTTTCAGAACTCCCTTGCCGGTACCTGTCCCTAAACCCGACGTGCCGCTTCGCTTTACGTCGGGCTGAAATCTCTTGCCC
>LBCX01000205.1 GCA_001657575.1 Bacteroidales bacterium Barb4 | reverse complement strand
TTACGGAATGGGCAACCCAATGAAATCCTGAAAGGATGAAAGAATATATCGTTCTTTCAGAACTCCATTGTCGGCGGCGTCCTTGTAACCCCACATTCCGCTCCGCTGCATGTGGGGCTGAAATCGGGCGTCCTTTCAGAACTTTATTGATATGCCCTTGCCTTAACCCCACATTCCGCTACGCTGCATGTGGGGCTGAAATCTTTTGCCCCTTCGGGGCATCTGCATGGCAACCCCTAACAGGGTTTGAAACCCTGTTAGGGGTATGTGGGGTTTACAGATATACCTCCGCAAGCAATGCGGTTATCATTTGTCAGACAAAACCCCTGACAGGGTTTGAAACTCTGTCAGGGGTTCTCGGATGTATTCTGTAAACTCCACATTCCGCCGCGCTGCATGAGGGGCGGAACTCTTCCCGTTTATCGTACAAGAAATGTGATACTTAGAGGGGGTGTATCCACTGATGTCTTGTGTTTGGCTCTCATGACATAACAGCCCGGAGCATAAGATACAGCCGTCCTTTGCAAGCTTTCGGTAATACCCATAGCACTACTCATCACGCGACCGGTTGAAGCATTCATGACAGTTACATTGTAATTTTGCATATTTTCGAACTTCAGTTCTCCGGCTAAATTATCATACGAGAATGCAGCAGGGGCTTGATAAGGTTTCTGTTCAAAGAAGCCACCTATCGCATTAAAGTCCCCATCCTGTTTTCCAGACTGATCAACATTTACAGGTAAGACGTGTCTTTCAGACTGATCAACATTTGCAGGATTAAACACGCTCATCGCCATATTTTCCTGTTCAGGATGACTAACTATAAGACCTCCTATTTCATATACGCCTGCCCATAAGGCTGCTGTTTCTTTCGATTGTCCAGTCGTCGGATAAGAGATCTTCACAGTCGAGGGGCAGCCAGAGAATGCATTTTTCGCGGCACCTGTTTCCAGTGCCGGATTTTTTATAGTCACTGTTTTCAGATTAGTGCATCTTTGAAAGGCCAAGTTCCCAATCGTTGAAACAGTGTAGGGTATGATTATATCTTCAAGATCGGTACAATCCTGAAAGGCTCCCTCCGCTATATGAGTCACTCCTTCAGGAAGATCCAGTGTCTTTAATGCCGTGCCTTCGAAAGCCCGCGGTCCTATTTTTGAGACCTTGTTAAATGTAATCGTCCTAAGACTGGCACATCCGGAAAAAGCATTATCAGGTATTGTCGTTAAGTCGTTACCAAACCCGATCGAATCAAGTCCGGAACTAATACCCCCATCGGTAGCACCAAAAGCGAATGCGCCTAAAGTTTCGATATAACTTATATCTATGGATTTCAGTTCGTTTGTACCTGCAAAACAGTAGTCAGGTAAAGTGTGTATTTCAGGTGATAAAGTAACCGAACTCAATCTTCTACAATCAGCAAAACAGCCATCCTTAAGATCTGCACCGTCATTCAGGTCTATCGATTCAAGGTGGGAAGCCCTAAAAGCATCTTTATTTATAGTCACAGTCTTCCTCGCTGTATAGCTTTCCAATCCGGAACCTTCAAAGGCACTGTCCCCAATTAAAGTAACTCCTGATATATCAAAACTCCTTAATCCTGTAGTACCCCTAAAAGCACGGTTTCCTATTTCATCTAACTTATACTTATCAGCATCTAAGTCATACTTACTATTAGAGGAACCATAGTCTGGCTCTTCTTTTTCGTCGACTATCTTAACCTTAATACTTTTTAATGCACGCTGTCCTTCAAAAGCTGAAGCACCAATTTTAGAAATCCTTGGATGTAAATATAATTTTGTAACTGACGGATGATCGTCAAAGGCATGATCGGCAATAGACGTTATCACAGTCCAGACTGTATAATCGACTCTGCCTGCTCTGTTTACAAAACCTTTCCAAGCTTCCGCGTTTTTTTTCCCCTTTTTATAATCCCCCGTATTTATATCATTGAATATTTTATCCGAAGCAAAGCCCCAAATAGTACCATAAAAATCAGTTTCGTACTCCTCTCCGTAATTCCACTCACCATCTCCGGCGCGGGGAGGATTTTTTGTTGCTCCGCGTATCCCCCACCACAAGCCCTCTGACGTATTATCTACACTCCGATCATTGTTCTTATTCCTTATATCATCAGAGTACCTACCCCATTGTCCGCCTGTGCTATCTGTACCAGTATAGGCATAGGCATCGCCCGGATACTTGTTTGACTCAAAAATCTTACCGACTTCTTTACTTCTCCCATATAAGGAAGATGAGATAATAAACAAACATCCAATTAAACAAAGTATTTTTTTTGTTCTCATTTTTCTTTTATAATTTATAAATGAATAGGAGATTCGGATGTATATCAGCCCCACATTCCGCTGCGCTTCATGCGGGGCTGAACTCTTTCCGTTTATCGTACAAAAAATGTGATATTTAGAGGGGGTATATCCACTGATGTCTTGTGTTTGGCCCTCATGACATAAATACCCGGAGCATAAGATGCAGCAATCCTTTGATAGTTTTCAGTAATATCCATAGCATTCAGCGGAAGGCTCGGCGGGTTCACAAGATGGATAGTTACACGGTAACCTTCCATATTTTTGAACCGCAGTTCCTGAAGAGAATTATCATAGACGAAGTCAGAAGAATGCATAACCGACAGGGGATGGGGATTAATCTTTTTATCCTCTTCATCCTTTTTATCCTCTTCATCCTTTTCACCGCCATACACCTGATCATGTACACTTCGCATATTGCCTGACAAATCATACGTATAAGCGGCGACATAATAACGGTTTTCATCCGTTTGCGCCGAAAGGGCGCAAACGGTGAAAATACATAAGCCTACAATGAACTTTTTCATATTTATCGTACTATAAATGTGATACTTAGAGGGGGTATATCCACAAATCTCTTGTGTTTTGCCTTCATTACATAATAACCCGGAGCATAAGATACAGCCGTCCTTTGCAATCTTTCGGTAATACTCATGGTACTACTCATCACGCGACCGGTTAAAGCATTCATGACAGTTATATTGTAATCTTGCATATTTTCGAACTTCAGTTCTCCGGCTAAATTATCATACGAGAATGCAGCAGAGGCTTGAGGTTTCTGTCCAAAGATGTCACTACCTATCACAGCATCTATAGAAGAGACGTTCCCATCCTGTACAGGTAAGACGTGTCTATCAGACTGATCAACATTTGCAGGATCAAACGTGCTCATCTTCGCATTATTCTGTTTAGGATGATAAACTAGAACACTTCCTACTTCATATATGTCTGCCCATTCTTTTTCTCGGTCTTCCGGATAATAGATCCTCACTTTATCATTGTGTTCAGCGAATACATCGCTCGGGAGACTTCGTGCCAGTGTCGCATTACTCATACGCACTGTATCCAGACTATAGCATTTTTGAAAGGCCACGGATTTAATAGATGTAACATTGTCGGGTATGATTACTTTTTTAAGATTGGTACAATTCTGAAAGGCTCTATCCTTTATAGTAGTCACTTTAGTATCCGTCAAATCCAGTTTCTTTAATGAAATATTGAATTCGAAAGCCTCCTCCTCTATTGTTCTGACCCCGTTAAATATAATCGACTCAAGACTGGCACATCTGGAAAAAGCTTTCTTAGGTATTGTCTCTAAGTCGTTACCAAACTCGATCTTCTGAAGGTTGGAACCACTACCCCCTTTAGGGGTGATGCCAAAAACGGATACGCCTAAAGAGGTGATATTACTTATATCTATGGAGTGCAGTACTCCTGTACCTGCAAAACAGTAGTCAGGTAAAGCGGTTATTTCCTCTGATAAAGTAACCGAACTCAATTTATCACAATCAGCAAAACAGCCCTCCCCAAGAATTGCATCTTTTTTCAGGTTTACCGATTTAAGTTTGGAAGCCCTAAAAGCATTTTTCTTTACAGTCACAACATCATTCGCTGTATAGCTTTCCAATCCGGCACTTTCAAAGGCACTTTCCCCAATTGTCCGAACTCTTGATATATCAAAACTCCTTAATCCTGTAGTCTTCATAAAAGCACGATCTCCTATTTCAGTTAACTCATGCGTAATAGAAGAGGAAGAACCATAGTCTGGCGTTTCTACTGATGTTTTACTGCCTTTTGGTTTGATCACCTTAACCTTAATACTTGTTAATGTCCCCTGTCCTTCAAAAGCTGAAGTGCCAATTTTTCTAATACCTGGATGTAAATATAATGTTTGAATCCTCCCATGATCGTTAAAGGCATGATCGGCAATAGACCTTATCTTGGTCCAGATTCTATAATCCACTCTGGCGTTTCTGTTTACAAAACCCAGCCAACAGCCAAAAGTCTCAAAAGAAAGAGGTCTCATCTTATCCGGAAAATTATAAATGATCTTATTAAAGAGATCATCGTTATTCTTACAGTTTGTATCCTCATAGTAATTCCCCGTATTTACAGTCTGGGATATTTTATCCGAAGCAAAGCCCCAAATAGTACCATAAAATTCAACGCCGTAAAGTCCGTAATCCCACAGACCATCAGTGGCATTAGGAGGATCGCCTGTTGTTCCGATTATCCCCCACCACACGCCCTCTGACGTATTCTTCACATTCTGATCAAACTTCTGCTCCCTTATAGCCCAAGAGTACATACCCCATTGTCCGCCCAGATGACTACCCTCCTTATCATCATTTGTACTAATATAGGCCTTGGAATCGGCCGGATACTCGTTTGTCTTAAAAATTTCACGGACTGTTTTACTTCTTCCATATAGGGAAGACGAGATAATAAACAAACATCCAATTAAACAAAGTAGTTTTTTTATTTCCATATTTTATATATTTTATAAATGAATAGATGACTGTATCATACCCCTAACAGGGTTTGAAACCCTGTTAGGGGTTTTGGAAACCTTACCAACTTCTGTGATATCCCGTGTTTTCATTATAAGTAAATTTAAACTTGCCCTCAACCCTAACATGTTCAAATTTAGTATCAAGAAAATTATGCACATGCATTTCTGACCTAAATACGTCATAGTCTATATCCCTATACCGACACATAATACGCTCCAGTTCACGTTTTACCATGAAAGAGTTCCCAAGGCGCTCTGCAGCTTCATCAATCTTTGCTCGCTGAACCTCCGACAATTCCTTACTCTTAAGGCGTGTACGTCTGATCCATGCTGTGTGTGAATTACCCGTGTCATAACTGTGTTCATGTCGTTCTAGGGGTAGCAGTTTGGGAGGGGGAGGCGGCTTTAGAATTTTTACCCTCCTCCCTGCAAATAGCCGTGCTGCCCTCCACTCCTCATTGAGCTGATTTGCCCGTTCTATAGTTGCCGTAGCTTCCCTGGTCAGCGGACCATACCTTTTCGTGGACGTACCATACCTTCTCGTGGGCGGTTCCATATGTCCCATACCCCCCCCTCGTATTCTCGTTGCCTCAACCGCCTCATTCTCCACCATTCTCGC
>LBCX01000552.1 GCA_001657575.1 Bacteroidales bacterium Barb4 | reverse complement strand
TTTTCTGTCTTGAACTCCATACACAGGCTGCCGTATTCGTTTTTGGGCATCAAAAGGATAACATCGGGAAATCCTGCCCTTGTGCCCATTTGCTTAAATCGAGAGGCTTCAAGAGCGTTCCTTTTACCACCGTTCGGGGAATGGTGGAGTAGTTTCTTCAGGTTCGGATATTGCATGTCCGCCCACTTGAAAAATGCCACTTGCATTGAGTCTTCCAGATGTTTCATTTTATCGGTCATTTTTGTGAGTGTGTGCCTCCCTCTCTCTTTTTCTTTTTGTAGATAAACGATAATACCAAAAACCTCTTTTCTGTTGGTATTTTTTCTTTGTACACTTTCTTTTCTTATTACCTTATCTTTTCTCTGTTTTTTTCTTTTTCTCTCCATTTTTCGACGCACGGACTTCCTGACTTTTGCAAATCGTGCGCGAAAACTTCCGAGTAAGCCATTCTACCCTTTCTCCGTGCGGGGAGTCGTCCGTTGCGTCCAATTCAATATCATTAAGCGAGGATACGCCTGATACTTTCACAAAGTCGCGAATTGTCAACTTTATATCCTGTCGGGTTACCTCGCTCCCCTCTTGCAGAAGGATTGAAATTACTCCTCTTAAAATACGTTCCGTAACGTTCACTTCAACTGATACTTTCATTTTACTTGTTTTTAGGCTGTTTTTATCATTTAATTTCGTTTTACCTGCAATGGCTCGCCTTGTCTGTTTTCGTTCAAATTCGGGCTGTTTCTGTCCGAAATATCGGCAATCAAATCGGATAGCTCAACTTCCATCTCGATAATATCAATGAAGAAGGCTTTCAGGCAGTATTCTATCGCATCTTCAACCGCATTTCCGTTCTCAACTTCGTTCAGTCGGACAATTCCACCCCTCTTCACGGGTATTTTCTTTCGACGGCATATTTCCATCGCTTCACGCTTAAAATCAGCGGATTGATTTATAACGCCTACCCGTTGGAGGTATCGGTAGGGGGCGGACGCAAATCTTATCCCCTT
>LBCX01000551.1 GCA_001657575.1 Bacteroidales bacterium Barb4 | reverse complement strand
TGCCGCCGGATCTGCCGCCGGTTCCGGAGTAGCTTCCGCCATGACAGGGCAGGCATTCTTCCGCAAGGAAACGGCGGTGAACATTGCCATAGGAGCTATAGCAGGGACTCGGGGATTTGGTAAACTTAGCGCAAGAGAACAGGGGACTCTCAATGGTTATAGACGTGGTGTTTTTCAATATGGACCTGCTCCGGAGATGGCAACCGCGGCCCGGGTAAACGCCCGGAATGCAGCGTTCAGAAGATTCCAATATTTTGTGGGTAACATACAGCCGGGAGAACAGCCCCGCTGGTTATCGGAACTTATCCGGCGGGGGGGCATAAACCCGGCAAATGAATTTCCTGGGATAATTGGTACCATGGTAGCAAGTAAAGCCTTTCCAAACAGCTATGTAGATTGGCTGGAAGGAAATCCTGGTTTTTTCGAATCTCGTCCTGATGGTAATATTGGGGTACGGAGTGAATATGATCCAACGTTGTTTAATCATTTCAACGCTTTTGCACCTCTGTAATGGCCTGAATAACTACAGGACTGCATCGCTTGCAATTCAATTGCGGCTGCTTGCAATGGCAATTGCGGCTGCTTGCAATTGAATTGCGTCCGCTTGCAATTCAACAACTGTTTATGTTATATAATATAACAGGTCAAATTTTTCTTCGTAATTATTAGAATGTATCGGCGAACACACCCAGCCGGCGGTGACCGTCAACTACAGTTTCGACGATGCCGGCAAGTGGGCACACTACGCCGCCCGCTGGATAAACACCAAAGGCGAGACGGGACCAAGGGGGGAAACCCCTAACAGGGTTTCAAACCCTGTTAGGGGTTCAATCCGTAAACCCCACATTCCGCTGCGCTCCATGTGGGGCTGAAATCTCTTGCCCTTTCAGGGCAATTTGCATGAGGATGCTCTTCTAATTTAGAAGAGGGTAGTCATGCAAATGCCCTGAAATCTTGAACCCCTGTCAGGGCTTCCGGATTTTATGTTTAATCTCCTAAACGCTT
>LBCX01000026.1 GCA_001657575.1 Bacteroidales bacterium Barb4 | reverse complement strand
GTGCAGCCACCTGCACCACACCGGCGCAGCCCGCTGCACCGACTACCGACTACTAATTATTAATTAATATTTATGCAAATGAAACGAAGATTTAACTTCTTATTGACTGCCCTGCTGCTCTTTGCGGCAACGGGGCATGTGTGGGCTGCAGACAAGGATTTTGTTGTCCGCTTGACAGGCGATGCGGTCGTTGCAGCGAACGCTCCCATTATTGCAGGGGATTATGTAGTGCGGACTGCTACCGCTTCCGTCATTGGTGATATTACTTTACCCGTGTCTGGCGTTACATCCGCAAATATTGTGGGGAAACTTGCTGCTATTATCGAAAAAAATGGTAGCACCGCTGATATCATAGGCGTGTATAAACTTGAAGGCGGTAGCCCGCTGACAGCTACGCTGGTAGCGGCAGGGTTAGCAAATGCCAATGCCTCTGGTGTTTCCGGTTCTGACAGTTTACGTGTCATCCCGGCAAGAGTGCTTGCCGGCACCGCCATCGCCGACAGCGTTCTGGTAACAAAGATTGCCGCAGGAGCGTTTGCTGCCGGTAATGCTCTTACCGATGCTTCTACTTTAGTCATCAGAAGTCTCAGCATCACTACCAATATCACGGAGATAGAGTTTGATGCTGCTTTGAAGAGTCTTCTGGCTAATGCTTATTCAGTTCCCGGTAGCGGCAATAAGCCCAAGCGCAGGCTGACGATTATAGGAACCGATGCCGACTCGAAGATAACGGATGGCCTGTTTAAGGGTGCCGGTACGATAGGGTATTTGGAGATCGCGACAAAGGATAATAGCTCCTATATCTCGATAGGAGCGCACGCCTTTGAGAACGTTATACTCTGGGGGGCAACGGGCACAGGCGTTACGGGCCTTGCCACGGCGAATGAGGTAGATCCGACCCCGGGTACTAATCCCGCTAGTAAGATAAAACAAGCTCTTAATGTGAAGCTCATCGGTAACTACGCATTCGCAGGAGCTACCATCCCCAAGTCTTTTGACTTCCGATGGTATGCAAACACAGAGCTGGGTGAGAGCACGTTTGAAGGTGCCAGGTTTATTGGCGACATCCCCGTAGGACTACCGAAAAAATACCCCCTAAGCACCTTTAAGAACGCAACGTTTGAGAGCGGTATACAAACCGTAGGCGGTCTGAGCATCGAGATCCCCAAAGGTGCTTTTGACGGCGCAACGATCGGCTTCGACGGCATTAATTCTTCCAACCCCGTCCACGCCCCCAACAACGGCACCTTCGGCAGTGCCATCACGCTTGCCGCCGGCAGCACGATCAAGACGGGTGCTTTCGACAACGTCACCTTTACCGGTGTGACAGCCTTAGATACAGCAGTGATAACAGCAACGACAGCCGGTACTTATATCATTGAAAGCAATGCTTTCAGCGGTGCCAAAAATACCCTGGTGCTTGACACCGCCGTGCTGATGACCGACTATAATGGTGGTACTTTAAAAGCCGCCACGCTTGCCACCTCTTTGAAGGGCATAACCGCTAAAGCAGATGCTTTTAAGGGTGTTAAGTTTCTCGTTTCGTCTACCGGTCAATCCGGTGCGTTTAAGACCTCTGCTGATTGGGGAATCCCTGCGAAGGGTGCCTTTAACGAGGCAACGTTTGCCGACAGCATTAAAACTGCGCCGACGTCTGTCAAGGGTGCCTTTGTCGGTGCACGGTTTGAAAACCAAACCGGCTTTAACGGCATATCCTTGTCAGACAGCCTGTTTGTGGGTGCTACCTTTGCTACGAAGTTTGGCAGCAGGATAATCTTGTCGGACGACATTGCCCCAAATGTCTTTGCCGGTGCCACGTTTGAGAGTGAGGTTTTCTTTAACAGCGCAGTTGCCCCCGTTACGTCTGTCGGAGCCAACGCTTTTAAGGGCACCACATTTGCGAAGAACCCTGAGATTACGCTGACAGGCGACAACTTTACTCCCCTTGCAGAAAACGCCTTTGCCGACTTTAATGGGACGCTTATCATTAATTTTGCTAACGATGCTACGAGTTCCCCTTTGAAGGTAGATGTGCTGAAAAAGGCTGCTCCGGCTGCAACGCTCATCAAATATACGGGTTTCTCTCCCTACACAATTGATGCTATCGCCCCTGCCTTGTATAACGGGAAAGAACATCAGCCGACGGTTACCGCCAATGGTCTCAAAATCGACCCCCAGCCCGTTTGGTACAAGGACGGTGCTGCAATTGCCAATCCTGTCGAAGCAGGCACCTACAAGGCTGCACCTGCGGTGCAGGGTGTCAACATCCTGGTTGACTCTGCCCAATACGTGATTAACAAGGCGAACTTCTCCACTGATGTAACAATAACAGACAGCACGATCGTCTATAACGGCAAGAAGCCTGACCTTTCCGATGTCAGCTTCACTATCACCTTTAACGATGCCGACAAGACACCTGTGTCCACCGACGACTACACCATAGGAGAAGTTGATCCGATAGATGCCGATGCCGCCTCCTACAGGGTGACACTGACACCGACCGGAAAGAACTTCGCCGGCACTGTGAGGGCTACCCACCTTGTTGTCAAACCCTTGTCTTTGAACGATGACGACGAATTGATAAAAAAGTTCATCGTCCAGTCCGATGCCGCCCCCAGCGACCAGACAGTGAATGTTACGATCATCACCACAGCAGGCGACACCATCAAGGAAGTAGCTGACTACGAGGGCACCAAGGGCTTGAAGATAAAGTCGTTTAATGAAGACCCTACGCTCAAGGTTTTGGTTCTCAAGCTCACAGGCTCGGGTAACTATTCCGGCGGGCTTACCCACTACGTGATCGACAACGGTGATGATGACGGAGACGGCGACGGTGACGGAGACGGAGACGGCGACGGCGACGGAGATGGAGACGGTGACGGTGACGGAGACGGAGACGGTGACGGTGACGGTGACGGAGACGGAGACGGTGACGGAGACGGCGGAACAACACCGGCAATCGTGAACATCAACGGCAGTGACGTGGAATGGGTTGTGAAACCCACTGTTTACTCAATCTTGGAAGATCTGCATGCAGTGATCAAAGGCGTATATAACAAAGACAGCAAAGAGGTTAAACTGAAAGAAGATCAGGACTACACGTTAGATATCTCTGTTGCCAAAGACAAACTGACAGCGACGGCCATCGTTACGGGCACAGGCGGATACGAAGGCACCAAAACGATCGTGATTACGGTTATCCATGACGAGACAGCTAAAGTAAACACAGACGGGAAGATCACGAGCGAGGTAGACAAGAACACCGTTCTTACGGTAAGAGGCGACACCATTCCTGCAGGTCTCAAAGACCTGACGGCTGTCTTCGAAATCAAATTGCCTGACGTTGCCGTGATAAAGGAAGGCGTATTCCCCGATGCCGAGAAGATCGGAGGGGGCATCAACATCAGTGCATTGAAAAAGGATGTGAAAGTAGCGGCGAACGCTTTCGCCGGACAGACGCTGATCACGGGTGATGAGGACTTCACACTGACGCTCAAAGACCTCAACAAGGCTTCTTTCAAGAATGCCAAGTTTGTCACCGCTCCGGGCAAGACGGCTACCATTCAGTTGGAAGCCATTAAGGAAATCCCTGCCAACGCATTCGCCTATGCAAAGGGTGTCGTGGTGAACTTTACCGGCTCAAAAGCTACCAAGGTAGATGAAACCGCCTTTACGAACTTTAAGCCCGCAGACATAACGGGTCTCTTCTCGCCGCTTGATAAAGACGGCAAAAGAGACATCAACGGCGGTCTCTTCGGTATAAGATTGAGCAATCTGAAACCCAGCCCCCTTAAAGCTAAGGCTGATGACAATGAAGCCAAGTCTGCACCCGAAAGCTTGACCCTCACGAGTATTTACGCCAACAAAAGGCAGGATGTGCATTTTGAAATCCGGAACAACAATGGTTTACTGGAAGACCAGAAGGACTACAAGGTAACCGTGAAGTCCGGCAAGGAAGGTACCGCCGACCTGAACAGCCTGATTGAAGCCGGCACGTATGACCTCGGTCTGCGCTTTACCGACTATAAGGGTTTGAACGAGGCACTTGCCGACGGACGCATAAGCTTCGTGATCGAAAAATACAACCTGAATGGTGAAGATAATGTAGCCGATGCCGGTGCCGTAATCTTCGACTCCGACAGGACGTTCCTTTATACGGGCGAAGCGGTTAAACCCAATCCCGAAACGGACTTCGTAGTGAAGGATGCCTTCAACAACACGCTTGTTTATGGAAAGGACTTTGTGCTCCACACCGACAAAGACGATGAAGTGGATGCTTACGGCAAAGACGTAAAAGCAGGTCCCAAGACGATCCTGATAAAGGCTGTAAAAGATGGCAACTACAAGGGTGAGTCGTTCGCTCTTCCGTTCAACGTTGGAAAACGTCCGTTTGACAAGGTGGACATAAAAATAGCCAACCGCTATTTTGACGTCAATGCAAAGGAAGCGGTGAAGATCATCCCCAACGATGTATCCGCTACCATCGAAGACGGTAAGCCCATCATACTGTTGAACAGGGATGATTATGATTTTGCAGGTGGTGATATTGCTTCCTTTACTGCCAAGAAAGAACTTGGTACACACACGCTGAAGCTGACAGCCAAGGGCGAAAACTTCGAGGGGGAAAAGACCGTCAGCTACAAGCTGGTGGGCAATAACATTCAGATTGCCGTACTGTCCCAAATCGGCGACAAGGAATACTCCTACACAGGCAGACCTATTGACCCGCTGGGCGACAAAACGTTGAACATCCGCAAGGATTTGCAGAAAGACAGGGATTACGAGGTGGTATATTCATCCGAAGACCTGACGAATGCAAACAGTGACGTAACCGTTTACATCCAGGGTATCGGCGACTGGGGCGACAAGGCTCCCGTAGGAACATTCAGCATCCTTCCGGTTGACTTTAACGACCACAGCCAAGTGGAAATAGCCGTTGACGACTATACCCTCCTGCGGAACGAAGACGAAAACGATGCCCTCGTATCCATAAGGAAGAAGGTGGCTGTCAAATTGAACGGTGTGGAACTTCCGAAGGACGGATTTGTGGTTACCGCAGGTCTGAGCACCAACCGCAAACAGGCAACCGTAAATGTAAAACCCGCAGAAGACAACAGAAACTTCATAAGCGGAACGCGCAGCAAGACCATCAACATCAAGGCTTATACGGGCAATGAAGCGATAACCGCCTCTGCTGCTTCCGTATCTTACGCCAACGGCGTACTGACGCTGACGAACCTCGACGGCACGACCGCCACGATCGTATCGCTGAACGGCAAGCTTGCCGCCAAGTTTACGGTATCGGGCAGCGAAGTGCAGAAGGATGTTACACTGGCTCCGGGCTTCTATATCCTGAGTGCCGGCAAGACGGTTACGAAGTTTATCGTTCGATAAACATCATTCACCACAGAGGCGCGGAGAACACGGAGAATATGCCGCACGCTCCGCGCCCAAGGTTAGTCTCTTTGAATAAATAAATAATATAGTTGTGAGGACGGGACGTCGTGAGACGTCCCGTTTTCTTGTATGTTTGCTGCACATAAATTAAGATAACATCCGATGAAACAATATCAAGATTTTACATTTAAGAAAGGCATGGCGGGGCTTGCCATAATCGCGTTTCTGATTCTGGCTGTGATTGTCGTTAAAGGCGACCTTAAACTGTTTCCTTCAAAGAGTCTGACACGGCAAAGTAATCAGGCGGCTTTGCTAAAAGAGCATTTCCTGAATGATTCGGATGTCCTTTCCATACAAGCAAAGGATAATATCGTGTTTATTTCCATATCCGATACAAAAAGCCGCGCGCTTGTTTTTACCGGAAAGGGATCAACCATAGCGAAAGCATGGGCGGCGGCAGACAGGAAGGCGGGAGCCTATATCAGCGAGCATGAAAACTACAATGCGGTCTGGGTTAAAGCGGATATTGTAAACACCACTCAAAAAATAAGAACCGCAGATCTGAACAGGGAGCTTGCATCGGTTCACTTTAAGTATTTCTACAGGAAAGGCATCGCGTTAGACGATAATTTTGACACGGCCTTTCTGGAGGCGGAAGTAAACGGGAATAAAATGATTGCCTATCCCGAGCAGCAGCAAACGTCCAAGGCAACTGGCTCTGATTCCGTGTTGTTAAACAAAAAGAACATCAACCATTATTTAGAAGGCTATTACGGACGTGAGCCGATTAAAAATATCCCGGATGAAGTGACGACATTTACAACGCTGGGCTTTTTCTGTGATGAACAGAATACTATTTATCCGCTGTATGGCGGCGGTTTGGATTATGGGCGGCGAACGGTTGGTTTGGTTGATGATGATGTAATAAGCGAAGTGATTTTGAAAGCCTCAACGTATTTATACAGGCAACTGGATGCAAGGGGACATTTCACATACGGACACTTTCCGATCTTCGACAACACGATGACGGGGTATAACATAGTCAGGCATACAACGGCCATCTGGAGCTTAATCAACCTGTATCGCATGACAAACGACGCGGCTCTTATCCCGCGCTTGGACAGCGCAATAGCCTATCTCCTGAAAGGGTTCATCGAATATAAAAGCGCGGGCGTCGCCTATGTGGTCGAACGGGGGGCGGGCGAGATAAAGCTCGGCGGCAATGGCGTTGCGATAATAATGCTTTCGGAATATATGGATGTGTTTGGAACGGACAAATACGCAGAAACGGTTGCTCATCTTGCAAACGGAATTCTGGAGCTTGAAAATCTCAAGGACGGAACCTATTATCATGTGCTGAATTACCCCGGTTTTTCAAGAAAGGAGAAATACAGAATCATTTATTACGACGGAGAAGCCACTTTTGGTCTGATAAGAGCCTATACATTTACGAAAGACAAAAGGTATCTTGCCGCGGCAGCGACGGCGGTTGAACATTTCATCAAAAGCGATTATACGAGATACAGAGATCACTGGGTCGCATACGCGATGAATGAAATAACAAAATACATTCAGGAACCGCGCTATTATGAATTTGCTTTGAAAAACGTACAGAACAACCTTAAAGCGATATACAACCGAGAGACGTCATTTCACACTTACCTGGAACTGCTTATGGTTGGCTGGCAGACCTATCGGCGTATTGTTGACAGCGGCATGCCGCTTGAATATCTGAACGGTTTTGACGTTAAACGCTTCTCGGAAACAATATACAAGCGCGCAAGGCACATGCTTAACGGCTACTTTTATCCTGAATATGCCATGTACATGAAAGCACCCGATAAAATCGTCCATTCATTTTTTGTGAGACATCATAATTACCGTGTCAGAATTGATGATGTTCAGCATTTCATCGGCGGTTATTATTACTACACACTGTATTTTGATGATATAGTAAAGAACCTGTCGGATGAATTTCTTAAACAAATTGAGAGCAGGGGCTTTGCCAGCGACTGAAATATACCCCATTTGTGGTATTGCGCCCCCTTGCTGCCCGCCTTAGTTTTGCATCGGTTTTTAAGGCAAAAAGGTTTGTTTAATTAAAAAGGTTACAGCAATGAAAAGGTTATCATTCTTATTCACACTGGCGGCGCTGCTGGTTTCTTTCACTCAGGTTCAGGCGCAAAGCGGTCAGGAGGTTATTTACATTAAGAGTCCGAAGTTTTCCTCTCCCTTGATTGACAAATGGATTTCGGAGTACAAGACGGTCAATCCGGGCGTGCTGATCAAGCAGGCGGACAAACAGCAGGAAAACGTTGATCTGGAGTTTACCATTGCCAGTGAGGCGGACGAGGACACCCGCACGGCGGATCAGCAAATCACGCACACGGGCAAGTACGCCCTGCTTCCCGTTACCTCTGCTGCCAACCCTCTGCTTGACGAAATAAGCAAGAAGAAGCTGGGAAAGAAGGATATCAAGGAATTGTTTTTCGTGGTTGACCCCCTGGCGGAAGAAGCTGAATCAAAGAGGATAAAATACTTGGATCAGGTGACCATCTATTCCGGCAACGGTGCTTCTTCGGGTACGGAAGTGTTTGCCTCTCATTTCGGCTACCGTTCTTCCGATGTACGGGGAAAGAAGATTTCGGGCGATGACATTTACCTGCTGGACGCTATCAAAAAGGACAATACGGGCATCACGTTCAACAATCCGGCTTACCTCTACGACCTCAAGACCCGCAAGTTGAAAGAAAACCTTGTGCTTGTTCCCCTGGATTTGAAGAAGGACGTGTTTGAAACGCTGGCTTCTACCGATGTGGATCAGGTATTGTCGCTGCTCGAAAGCCAGTCGTTTGATTTAATTCCGGTTCAATACGTCGGTTTTGTATCCAGCAAGAACGGGAAGAAGGACGTAAACAAGTTCCTCAGCTGGGTGTTGTCGGAAGGACAGAAATACAATCACGCATACGGCTTCCTGCAACTTGACGAGAAGGCATTGGCAATAGAAAAGGGCTTGGTCGAAAAACAGCAGCTGCTCTCCGTGCACTAACGAATCACGAAATATATGAAACTTCATTCAAAGGTACTGGCATCCGCCGTATCCGTTGTATTGCTGGCATCCGCGTGTAACTCCACGCCGGATGCCAATTCATTTACCGTCAGCGGCGAAATAAATGTGGAATCAGGTACTATCTACCTGCAAGGCTTCCGCAACAAGATGTTCTTCGTCACCGATTCTGCCGTCATAGAAAACGGGAAGTTCTCCTTCACCGGTAGTCTGGAACGCCCCGATTTGTTCGGTCTCACGCTTGACAGGGAGGAAACATTCAGCCCCTATTACATCTTTTTGGAAAACAGCGCGATTACCGTAAGGATTGATACGGAAAGCAAACGCCGTCGCGCTGAAATAACCGGCTCGGCAACCAACGACCTGTTCACCGCCTATCAGCGTGCCGACCATCGGACGTTCAGAATAGACTCCTTTATCGCAGCCAATCCTGCCTCTCCCGTATCCGCTTACATCCTTTACCGCGACTATTCCTACCAGCTGACCAGGGAAGAGATAGACCATTACGTGCAGCTGCTCGACCCTTCCTTGCAGGATTTGGAATACGTGCAGACATTGAAAGAATTAAGCGTCACATTGGAAAAGGTAGCCATCAGTCAGCCTGCCCCCGACTTCTCCTCCTTCACGCCCGAAGGCGAGGAGATAACCCTTTCCTCCCGCCTGGGAAACGGCTACGTCCTGATTGACTTTTGGGCATCATGGTGCGGTCCTTGCCGCAGGGACAATCCGAACATCGTAAGGGTCTATAACGGCTATCACGCCAAAGGTTTCGACGTCTTCTCCGTATCCCTCGACGAAAAGAGGGACGCATGGCTCAAAGGCATTGAAGATGACCACTTGACATGGACGCACGTTTCCGATGTACTGTTCTGGGACAGTGCACCCGCCAAACTGTACGGCGTCAGGGGCATTCCTGCCAACTTCCTTGTGGATAAGGACGGCGTCATTGTGGCAAAGAACCTGCATGGGGAGGGATTGGAGAAGGCGATAGCTGAGCTTTTGAAATAAGCGTCTGGATAACCTGTTGAAACTCATTCTCGAAATTAGGCGTAAAGAGCTGTTTCCCCATATTGCTTTTTATCTCTTCAATGCCCCAAAAGCGTCCCCCGTCCAATTCTTCGGGGTCGGGGGTAATGTTTCCCTCATAGACCGTTTGGAAAACGTACACTAATTCCCGCTCAACAGCCGATTCAAAGATATAGCTTGTGATGAAGGCGGGATTGAAATGTACTATGCCCAACTCCTCCCGTGTTTCCCGCCGCAAGGCTGTTTCTACCGGTTCGTTGTAGTCGATGTGCCCGCCTACGGCTGTGTCCCATTTGCCCGGCTGTATGTCTTTGCGCATGGAACGCTTTTGGAGATACAATTCTCCCGCTTGATTGAAGATGTGGAGATGAACGACGGGGTGAAGGAGCTTGCTGCCGCTGTGGCATTCCAGGCGGGAGGCTTTGCCGATGGTTTCGCCCGCTTCATTGACTACGGGGAAGTATTCGATGTGTTGCATCACTTAAAGTTTAATCGTAATTGTACGGGGAGAGCCTTGACCTGCTCTTCCGCATGACCGATGGTCAGACCCATGAGGCGGACTTTCTTCGGGCTTGCGGCGGCTTGTTGCTTCAGCATCTCTTTGGCTGTTTCCCAAAAGGACGGGAAGCTGCCGACCGGCTGGGGAAGGGTGCGGCGGCGGGTGATGATTTCAAAGTCAAGGTACTTTATTTTCAGGGTGATGGTGCGACCGTGGAATTGCTTGGATTCGATGCGCTCCCATACTTTGCGGGCGATGTGGTAGAGTTCGATGGTCAGGCGGGTGAGGTCGTCAAGGTCGGTGTCGAAAGTGTTTTCGTTGCCGATGGATTTGCGCAGGCGGTTGGGGATTACTTCGCGGAGGTCTGTGGCACGGGCGTTATTGTAATAGGCAGTGCCTGCCTTGCCGAAGTGGCGGACTAAATCCGCTTCGCTAAACTGTTTGAGGTCGGCTCCCGTGCGGATGCCCAGACGGTGCATCTTTTCTGCCGTAACTCTCCCTACACCGAAGAACTGTTCTACTTTCAACTGCTCTACAAAGGCTTCGGCATCCTTTGGCAGGATGGCAAACAGTCCGTCAGGCTTTTGATAGTCGGAGGCTATCTTGGCGAGAAACTTGTTGAACGATATGCCGGCAGAGGCTGTCAGACCCGTCTCTTGGCGGATACGTGCCTTTATCTCACGGGCGATGGCCGTTGCCGACAGTATATCCTTGTGGTTGGTTGTCACGTCCAGAAAGGCTTCGTCAAGCGAAAGCGGTTCGACCAAATCCGTGTATTCCCAAAAGATTTCCATGATTTGCCCGGACACTTCCTTATACGTTTCCATACGCGGCGGCACGAAAATCAAACTGGGGCACTTCTTCAAAGCCGTCACGGAAGGCATCGCCGAATGCACCCCGTACCGTCGCGCCTCATAGCTGGCGGCGGACACCACGCCCCGCGCTTCGGCATATCCTACCGCCAACGGCTTCCCCCTGTAGTCCGGATTATCCCGCTGCTCTATAGAGGCATAGAACGCATCCATATCTATATGTATGATTTTATGCATGGCGGGACAACGGACAACAGTAAGTGTCTTAGTGTTTGACTTGAATGACCAGAAAACGGCTCAGGCTCCAGAACTGCTCGGCATTTGTGATAACGAGCGTCAGGTTGCCGTCCTCATCTTCGGCAAACCGCCAAGTGCCTTCCGGGTGGTTGGAGTGCAGCGTGGCTTTGGAAGAGAAGAGGGGGATCTCCTTTTCCTCGCGGATGTCGATGGAAACGAAGTAGTCGCGGTTGAAGCCGTCCGGCAAGGCTTTTGATTTGGAGAAAAGACCGCTGCCGGTAAGTATCTTTTGGTCTTTCAATTCTTTGGCTGTGCCGAAGCAGTAATAGGCAGTATGCAGTTCCTTGTCCTGTGCGGTCAGCTTTTGCGATTGCACGGCGGCGGTCAGG
Source organism: Bacteroidales bacterium Barb4 (assembly GCA_001657575.1). Lineage (GTDB taxonomy): Bacteria > Bacteroidota > Bacteroidia > Bacteroidales > Tannerellaceae > Barb7. The sequence goes on along the minus strand of LBCX01000026.1, from coordinate 6,638 downwards.
GAGAGGTTTTCCACGTTCTCATTCAAGTCGGTCACCAAGTCGTCAAGTTCCTGTATGCGGACGTTCTTCTTTGCCAAATCTGCCTGCAAAGAGGTAATCATGACAGTGTTCTTTTCGATTTCCGCATTCAGGCGGTCGATGGTTTTGCGCAGGGCGGCAAACTGGCTGTTGTTGCCTTTCAGCTTGGCTTCCAGCTCACTGATTTGCTGCTTGTTTTTTTTGATGATGCCGGTAATTAGGTGCATGTTTTGCCGGATCTCCTCTTGTCGGGTCGGGCTTACTTCACCGCCCGACTGTGGGATGGTTAAATAGTTTTCCGTTTCGCGGATCGTCCGAATGTCGTTCTCCACTTCATCAAGAACGGCAAGCATCTCATTCAACTCAGTCGTGCTGCGCACACTTTCAGTCCGCAGCGACTCATTCTCCGCCTGCAACTGTTTATACTCCTTGGAACTCTTTACGCAGGATGCCAATAAGAACACACCCGCACATACCGCCGCTACCTTTATTGCCGTTTTCATTGTCGTAAAACTTTATTGAACGTTATTTTATTTCATTGCTGTCCCATTAAAATTGCTAAACGCTCTTTGAAATATTTGAAATTTAGTTAGTTACGTAGGTTTTTCAAAAAAACGGATTTCAATTCTGACCTTTGCTAATTCTAACAGAATTGCAATGCATAAGGATAAATTCGTTTTCGCTCAACTGACAGGCTTTCTTGATAGGAACAGGTTCAATCGAATCGTTGCCAAGTATAGTGGCGACAAGTATGTAAAACACTTCACATGTTGGAATCAATTGCCTGCACTTATGTTTGGTCAATTATCCAACAGGGAAAGTTTGCGAGATTTGATTATTGCTCTGGGTGCTCATCGCTCCAAATGTTATCATTTAGGGATGGGTAAAAATGTATCAAAATCATCTTTGGCTCGGGCGAGTCAAGATCGAGATTATCGCATCTTCGAAGAGTTTGCTTACTTTCTCGTGAATGAAGCCAGAGAGAAACGCGCCACAGATATCTTCAAGTTGGAAGGGAATGTATATGCTTTTGATTCCACAACAATCGACTTATGTCTAAATATCTTCTGGTGGGCGAAGTTCCGAAAGAAGAAAGGCGGTATCAAGGTTCACACTCTGTATGATGTAGAGACTCAAATCCCGACGTTCTTCCATATTACAACAGCCTGTGTTCATGACTCAAAAGCGATGGATAAAATCCCTTACGAATCAGGTTCCTGCTACCTGTTTGACCGCGCATACAACAACTTCAAGATGCTGTATCGCATCTATCAGATAGAAGCCCGCTTCGTTGTCAGAGCAAAGAAGAATCTCCAATACAAAGCCGTCAAATGGAAGCGAAGACTCCCGAAGAATGTGCTTTCAGATATGACAATTGAACTGACCGGCTTTTATCCGAAACAATATTATTCCGATAGACTTCGATTAGTCCGCTATTGGGATGAAGAACAAAAACGAGAGTTTGCATTCTTAACCAATGCCATGGATATATCTGCACTTCAAGTTGCGGAATTGTATAAGAACCGTTGGCAGGTGGAGTTATTCTTCAAATGGCTAAAGCAACACCTCAAAATTAAAAAGTTTTGGGGTACTACAGAAAATGCCGTAAGGATACAAATCTATGCTGCCATATCTACCTGCTGCTTGGTCGCAATCATTCAACATGATATGGAACTTGACAGGAGCACATACGAAGTTCTACAAATCCTAAGCATATCCCTGACGGATAAAACTCACATAAAAGACCTCTTTAACAAAACTAATTTTCAATATGACAAAGATCGAGGCGACTCTAATGAGCCAAGTTTATTTGATTTTTAATAACGTCCCAATTTTAATGGGACACTAGTGATTTTATTTAATACTATCCATTCCATAGGGAAAGTCTGAAACTGCCGCGATGCGCTTTTCGTCCGCACCTGCCGCAATGATAACGATTTCGCCCCTCGGCGCGTTTGCCGTAAAATGGGCTGTCAATTCAGCGGCTGTCCCGCGCACCGTTTCTTCGTGCAACTTTGATATTTCGCGGGAAACGGAAACCTGCCTGTCCGCCCCGAAGTATTCCGCAAACTGTGTCAGCGTTTTTACTAGGCGGTAAGGCGATTCATAGAATATCATCGTGCGCGTCTCCGTGGCAAGTTCTTTCAGCCGCGTCTGCCGCCCCTTCTTCTGCGGCAGGAAACCTTCAAAGCAAAACGTATCGTTCGGCAGACCGGATGCAACCAGTGCCGGCACAAAAGCCGTCGCCCCCGGAAGGCATTCCACCTCTACCCCCTGACGGACACATTCGCGCACCAGCAGAAAGCCGGGGTCGGAAACAGCCGGTGTACCGGCATCGGAAACAAGGGCTATCGTCTCCCCTGCAAGGATACGGGAAGCAAGCTGCCCGACAGTCTTATGCTCGTTAAACTTATGATGGGAAAGCATACGGTTCTGTATCTCAAAATGCTTTAGCAGGAAACCGGTCGTCCGCGTATCCTCCGCCAAGATAAGATCAGCCTCTTTGAGCATACGGACGGCGCGGAAAGTCATGTCTTCCAAGTTTCCGACGGGCGTGGGTACAACAATCAGCTTTGCCATAACTTACAGGAAACGTTTCTCCAACAAAGTGATAAAGGCGGTCACGGCTTCATTGTCCGTATCCCATTTCAGTTCCTCGCGGAGATAGGCGATTGATTCTTCATACGAAGGCAATTCATTCAGTGCGGCAATGGCTTTGCTCATTCGCTCCTCATTCCCGCCGAACAGCTCGCGGCGGAAAAGGAAACGGTCGTTCAGGCTGAATGCCTTGCGGAAATCCGATGCAACAAGTGTGGGCACGGGCAACGGCGCAGGCGGCGATACAACAGCGACAGCCTGCAACCGTTTGCGATGCTCTTCCATCTGCCGATGCAATGCCTCCAGCCGGACGGCTTCCCACTTGCACAAGCCGTTCAGAATAGTATGCGCCAAGTCAAAAGATTGATTGAAAAAGGAATCCGGACAGACCTCCGTCTCACGCACGGCGGCAACCAACTTCTCCAATTTGCCAATATTCGACAACAGAAACTCTATATGTTCATTATTTGCCATCCCCCAGCTTATCGTTTTTCTTCAATTCATAAAAAGTCCTGCATTCATGATTCTACACTTTAATACAAGTTCTTTATTATCCATCTTTTACCTGCCGGTGAGAGCGCAAAAATGCACATGGATGTTGAAATAAAAGCCAATAAACCAAACATAAAAAGTCCTGCATTCATGATTCTATATTTTTAATTAATAAACCTGCTAAAATAGCGAACGCTCCGGAAACGAGGACACCGAAACCCGCCATCAATATATAGTTGATAGCCAATTCCGATGACTGAAAGAAGAGAACGCCTCCGCCAAGTACGAAGGAAACGAAAGCCAGCTTGGAAAGGTCAAAGAAATATTTTGACAGTGCCTCACGGAGAGGCTTGTTTCTGTTTGTATCCATGCGGCAAAGATAGGATGTTTTGCAATGCTGTAAAAGAGCTGGGCAACCCTTCAACTTGCAGCTTGCAGTGTAAAACCCCACCAAGATATAAATTATTATTCCTGTATTTCATTTGGAGTTTATATAAGCTAGTTAAATAAAGCGTTCCTTTACATACATTTGCGACATGTTAAAATGAAAAGTAATCATGAAATAAATACGATAGAATTCAAAAAATCCGACACAATTGTTGTCTCTCACAGGATTCGATGCTACAGAGCTTGAGGCATTTTTACCGGCATTCAAGTACCATTGAGAAGAATATCATCCATATTTTACTCCGGCCAGTAAAATTAGAGAGCGGGTAACTTGTAACCGTAAAACAAGTAAAATACTAGTGATTGAAAACAAACAGTTATTCATTCTTTAGAGCATCCGCAAGATCCGGACAGGAAAAAATCATGTTATTGAAGGATAACCTGCTTTGTACGCCCGATAAACGTATTCTTTGGCTTTCCAAAACCTGTGACGGCTATGTTCATGACAAAAAAATAATGAACGAACAACCGTTGAACTTTCCTTCCGGTATTACTTTATGGCAGGACACAGACTTCTTGGGGCATAAGTCAGGAAATGCAACTGTAAAAGTGCCAATGAAGAAGCCCAAAGGCAAACAACTCTCAGAGACTCAGAAAAAAAGGCGTATCAGATTTTCGCATTCTTGTAGAGCATGCCATCGGAGGAGTCAAAAAAATGTCGTATTGTCAAAGAGCATTTCAGATGCTGCAAGTTTGGCTTTGACAATTTAGTCATGCTCATTGCTAGCGGTCTCCATAATTATAGAATATCATTGAAAATGTGATATATAAAACTTTATCCTACTATAATGTCTATTATTAAAATGAAAAAGATTCGGCATTGCTAATTAAGTACACTTCTCCATATTTGCTGGAAAAAAGCATATGAATTGTCCAGTAGAAACTTTCACGGCAGTCGGATTCGAGCATACATACGATGCTGACGAAAGGGGGCAGGAGGGGTTACTATGAAATTTCTCCAGTCTGATAAAGAAATATAGCGTAGCAGCGAATTGTTAAAATAGGAATGAAAAAGCGGTTGCCTGCAACGAGCTTTGAAAAATACATTCTATCCTTTGTTTCGTATAATAAAAATTGATTTAGCTTTGCACGTTTTAGGCGCATAACAACTAATTAATTGAAAAACAAACATAAGTAACATTTTAAACGTCATCCGTTATGAACAAAAAGATTCTATTGCCGTTCTTTATAATGGCAGCCGTTCTGACCTTTTCATCTTGTTCCAAGCTGAAACCGTTGGCAGGCGAGTACATCAAGGCTGAACCTCAACCGCTCGAAGCAGTCGGCGGACAGGTGCCGGTTACCATCAATGCCACTTTTCCGCCGACATGGTTTAACAAACAGGCGGTGGTGACGATTACACCGGTTCTCCGCTATCAAGGCGGCGAAGCATGGGGAACGGCTTACACTTTCCAAGGCGAAAAGATTGCCGGCAACAATCAGGTGATTCCGCAAGCCGCTGGTGCCAACGTAACCCTGAAATCGTCTTTTACCTACAAGCCCGAGTTGAAGAAATCCGAGTTGTTCCTGACGTTCAGTGCCAAACTCAAAGGCAAAGCGGTGCAACTGCCGGAAATAAAGATTGGTGAAGGCGTAATCGCCACGTCTGAATGGGCTGATGCCGCCACGGCTACGGCAGCCCTTGCCGCCGACAAGTTCCAACGTATTATTAAGGAAGCGCACGATGCCAACATCATGTTCCTGATCCAACAGGCAGAACTTCGCTCCAATGAATTGAATAAAACAGAAATAAAGGACTGGACGAACTTGGTGAAGAATGCCGACATTGCCCCGAACCAAAACGTGGCTGTTGAAATCTCCGCATACGCTTCTCCTGACGGCGGTCTGAAGCTCAATACCGGCCTGGCTGAAAAGCGCGAAAGCAATACCTCTTCTTTCCTTGCAAAGGAATTGAAGAATGCGAAGGTTGACGTTCCCGTTGATGCTCATTACACCGCACAGGATTGGGAAGGTTTCAAGGAATTGGTATCCAAATCCAACATTCAGGACAAAGACTTGGTATTGCGCGTACTCTCCATGTACACCGATCCCGAAAAGCGCGAACAGGAAATCAAGAACATCTCCGCCACATTCAAAACGTTGGCTGACGAAATCCTGCCGCAGCTGCGCCGTTCACGCCTGATTGCCAACATTGAAATCATCGGCAAATCCGACGACGAAATCAGCAACTTGGCAAAGAGCAACCCGGGCAGCCTGACCGTAGAAGAAATCCTGTATGCCGCCACACTGACGAAGGACACTTCCGAAAAAGAAGCCATCTACAAGAAGGCAAGCGAACTCTATCCGAATGACTACCGCACATGGAACAACATCGGTCTGTCACGCTTCTTTGCAGGCGACCTGACCGGTGCCGAACAACAGTTCAACAAAGCTACCTCCGTAAATGCCAATCCCGAATCCAATCTCAACCTCGCTTTAATCGCCTTGACAAAGGGTGACAAAGCGAAGGCTCAACAGTTGCTGGGCAGTGCCTCCGGCGTAGCCGAACTGAGCGAAGCTCTGGGCGTTCTTTATCTGGAACAAGGGGAATATGCCAAAGCCGTCACCTCTTTTGGAGCCGTTAAAAGCAACAATGCCGCCTTGGCTCAAATCCTGACAAAAGACTACAGCAAGGCTCAACAAACATTGGGCGACGTTGAAAAATCCGATGCCGTTACCGATTACCTGAAAGCTGTCGTTGCTGCCCGCACAAACAACTCCGCAGGTGTTATCAGCAGCCTGAAAGCGGCCATCGCAAAGGACAAATCCTTAGCCGCAGAAGCTGCCCGCGATTTGGAATTTGCCAAATATGCTTCCAACAGCGATTTTGCAAGCACGGTTAAATAAGTTCTAACAGATACAGCTATATATTGAAAAGGGCATCCTCGTAGAGGATGCCCTTTTATTTTAATGTGAGTTCGATATTGACTCCCATCAAATTGCGACATCCCTCCCATACACCTCCTGCCAAAAGTGTACTTCTCTCCAATGATCTTCCTGACTGTTTGTCATCTGACAGGTACATTTCTATTACCTGCCTATTACGATCCTATTACTTGCCTATTACAGAAAAGTACTTTTCC
>LBCX01000204.1 GCA_001657575.1 Bacteroidales bacterium Barb4 | reverse complement strand
GGGTCGAGGATTTCAAACTCACCGAACATCTCGTGTGTCATCGCCGGATTGCCCTGCAAACGAAGGATAAACAGCGTGAGAAACGCAGCCGTATCCCTGCGCTGGGCATTCTTGGCGTCCAACTGTGCGGCGGTGTATTCCTTCTCGCCGGCTACGGCAGACCATACATCAAGCCATTCGTTTTGGACGGCGGTCAGAGCCGTTACCTCCTCTACCGAAATACCCAGCTTCGCCCTGTACTTAATTGTCATAAGAACAAGATTGTACAGCCAAGGATCGTATTCCACATCCTTTAATCTTTTGAAACTCATTTCATAACCTCCTTTCTTTTTTAAGTTTAACAATGTAGTTAGCAGTTAATTAGTTGAAAATTTCTGTTTTCTCAAGTCTGTTTGCAAACTGTAAATGCCAATTACACACTGTGAATGCCAATTACACACTGTGAATGCCAATTACACACTGTAAACGCCAATTACAAACTGTGAATGCTAAAAACAAACTGTAAAGTCAATTACAAACTGTAAATGCCAAAAACAAACTGCGAACACCAAAAACAAACTGTAAATGCCGGATACAAACTGTGAACGCCGTTTTTTCGCTGCGAAACGTCTTTTTTTCGATGAAACTGCCGGAATTTCTTACCGAAAAATAAAATGGTTGATAAGTGGACAAAATTAAGTATGAATTGATAGAAACAAACATTCAATCCGGTTATTTTTTTGTTAAAAATTCGCTCCATTTTTAACAAAAAACTTTTTCAGGCTATCCGTTGGCGTGAATAGTCAATTCTTCTATTTTTGCGCAAAAATTCAGTTACCATGAGTACCTTATCAATAATTCGAAGTAAAGAATATTGGAAGCGTATAACAAAATAAAATAAGAAAACTTTGCTTTCAAACCCCGTCTAAGATGATTTACGTGTCCTTATACTGAGTTGCTACGTTTGTAACTTGAATCTGAGAAGTCTCATTCGCCGGCTGTTTTCTCCTCTCGGTAATTTCTTTGGTTATCTTTGCCGGGCGTTTTTCAGGGCAAGTGATTAAAAGATGATAGTAATAAGGGATGCGGAAGTATTAAAGAGAAAAGAGTTAGCGGCAACTGTCGGTTTCTTCGACGGTGTTCATGTGGGGCATCGTTTCCTTATCCGCGCATTGCAGGAGGCGGCGCGTGTCCGCCGGTTGCCTGTTGCCGTGATTACTTTTCCCCATCATCCCCGCGAAGTGTTGCAGGCCGGCTATCAGCCGAAACTGCTTAATTCCTTTGAAGAGAAGCTGGCACATTTGGAAGAGACGGGCATTGATTATTGCATCGTGACGGATTTCACGGTCGGACTGTCGCAATTGTCGGCGCAGGCTTACATCCATTCCGTGCTGGCAGAACAACTCCATGTAAAGACACTTTTGGCGGGATATGACCACCGCTTCGGGCATAACCGTCGGGACGGCTTGGATGAATATATGGCTTACGGCAAGGCTTGCGGCATAGAGGTGCTGTCTGCCGCCGCCTGTGGCACGGACGGGGAAGCCGTCAGCTCGTCCGTCATCCGCCGCCTGCTCGCCACCGGTCGTGTGGAAGAGACTGCCTGCCTGCTGACGTATCCCTACCAACTGAAAGGGCGCATCAAAGACGGTTACAAAATAGGGCGGAAGCTGGGTTTTCCCACTGCCAATATCGAAACGGACGAGCCTTTCAAGGTCATTCCTTCCGTCGGCATCTACGCTGTCCGGGTAGCTTTGGAAGGGAAAAGCTACAGGGGCATGCTCTGCATAGGCAACCGCCCAACGCTGAACAACGGCAGTAACATCACCATCGAAGTGCATATCCTTGATTTTTCCGGCGACATTTACAACAGCGAACTGACCGTTTCCTTCATACGATACATCCGCGATACCATCAAATTCGACACCTTGGACGACCTCGCCGCCCAATTGGAACGCGACAAGGAAACGACACGGAAGCTGCTAACAGATAACGATGAATGAGTAACGGCGCGATTGACCTGTTAAAGGCGATGATTTCCCGCCCTTCTTTCAGCAGGGAAGAGGGTGAGCTGGTAGATTTTCTGGAAAAGGCTTGGAGGCAGGACGGGCAGAAGGTTTGCCGGAAAGGAAATAACTTATGGCTTGTTGCGCCGGAGTTTGACGCCGTCCGCCCGACGATACTGCTCAACTCCCATATTGATACGGTAAAACCTGTTGCCGGATGGACAAAGCATCCCTTTACGGCAACGGAAGGCGACGGCGGGAAGATTTACGGGCTTGGCAGCAACGATGCCGGAGCAAGTGTCGTTGCCTTATACGAAACGTTCCGCATACTTGGCAAAAGGCGGCAGCCTTACAACCTTATCTTCCTTGCCTCCTGCGAAGAGGAAGTATCCGGCAGGGGAGGGGCGGAGAGTGCGCTGGCAGACCTCCCCCGGATAGATTTTGCCGTTGTGGGCGAGCCGACCGATATGCAGCCCGCTGTTGCGGAAAAAGGTTTGCTGGTGTTGGACTGCACGGCTACGGGGAAGGCGGGACACGCCGCCCGTAACGAGGGCATAAACGCCATTACGGAGGCTTTCAAAGCGGTCGAATGGTTTCATACGTATCAATTTCCGAAGCAGAGCGGACTGTTGGGGCAGGTAAAGATGACCGTTACCATGATTCATGCCGGTACGCAGCATAACGTCATACCCGACGCCTGCACCTTTACCGCAGATATTCGCACGAACGAGTTCTACTCCAACCAAGAGATTTACGAAGAGGTTAAAAGGCTGGCAGGTTGCGAAGTGAAGCCCCGCAGTCTGCGCCTCAATTCCAGTCGGACAGATGTCTTGCACCCCTTTGTCCAACGTGCTTTGGCTATGGGAAAAAAGCCCTTCGGCTCCCCTACCCTTAGCGATCAGGCGGTGATGAATTTCCCTTCGGTCAAGATCGGGCCGGGCGACTCTGCCCGTTCGCATACGGCTGATGAATATATTTTAGCGGGGGAAATAAGCGGGGCGGTTGATGAGTATGTCCGACTGTTGGACGGGTTGCAATTAGGCGGGCAGAAATGACAACAGACAAAGAACTGCAATCAAAAGTCATTGACTTCTTACGCTTTCCCCTTATTGTCGGAGTGATATTTATCCATAATTACGGTTCGACAGCTAATATTCCCGAAATGGCATCAATTACCGGGCATACGCCTGTGTATCATATATGCAGTGAACTTTTTTCACATATTTTGGGAAGTGTAGCCGTTCCTCTTTTCTTCTTTATATCGGGCTTCTTGTTTTTCTTGAATACGGATTTTAGCAAACAATGTTATATAAAGAAACTAAACAGCAGGGTAAAGACTTTGCTTGTCCCCTATCTGTTCTGGAATATATCGCTTTTGATATTCTGTTTCATCATTTCCAATATACCGCTGTTAAGTATATTTCCAAACAAAGACTTTGAATTGAGCTTTCGATATGTATTGGAAGCCTTATGGAGAATGTCCGACAAGACCCATAACGCAGCAGGTTACCCCATAGCTACCCAATTCTGGTTTATCCGCGACTTGATGGTGACTGTGGTTTTGACTCCTCTCATATACTTGTATGTGAAAAAAACACACATATACGGCATCCTGTTACTCGGTATAGTATGGCTGTCCGGCCGGTGGTTTGAATTTGCAGGGTCATGCGGACTGAATGTTTCCACTCTTTTTTTCTTTACTTCCGGCGCATGGTTTAGCATAAACAGGAGAAACCTGATTCAAGATATGACTAAAGTCAAATGCATATCGTTTATTACTTATCCTTTGATTGTCATTATTGACTTGTTAACGGATAATCCGGTGTACGGCGCGGGGACAATTATCGGCATTATATTTTGGTTTAATATTGGACATAGTTCCGTTAGAACTACGTCCATAGAAGCAAACCGTTTCCTTAGTGCATCTTCTTTTTTCCTGTTTGCTGTTCATACCCCTTGGCTTCTAACGCCTGTCAAAACGATGTTGTTTATATGGATCAAACCTGTAACAGACATGGCTCTGACCTCTCTATACTTCCTCACAGTTCTTATCGTAGTTCTAACGGGACTTATGCTGTATTACCTTCTGAAACGCTTCGCCCCTGCATTTACCAATGTGATTACCGGAGGGAGATGAAAGATTTTGTTTCTATCACTTTTAACACGAATTACTGAATATAAATTAAAAACGGCTGCCCGACAGGCAGCCACAAGTTAGATGACATTTGAAGAATTAAACATTATCGAGCCGCTTTTGAAGGCTCTTTCCGAAAAGGGTTACATCGTTCCGACACCGATACAGCAGCAAGCCGTCCCGCCCGTCCTGACCAACCGCGATATTTTGGGCTTGGCACAGACGGGGACGGGCAAGACCGCCGCTTTTGCCATTCCCATCCTGCAACAGCTGTACGGGCAAAAGAATCGGCAAAAGGGCATTAAGGCGTTGATACTCACTCCCACGCGGGAGCTTGCCATTCAAATCAGCGAATGCTTCACCGACTACGGCAAATATACCGGCATCAGTCATTGCGTGATCTACGGCGGTGTGAGCCAGAAGCCGCAAACCGATGCACTGTGCAAGGGTGTTGATATACTGGTTGCCACGCCCGGACGTTTGCTGGATTTGATGAATCAGGGCTTTATCCGTCTGGATGCCGTCCGCCATTTCGTGCTGGACGAAGCCGACCGTATGCTGGACATGGGTTTTATCCACGACATCAAGCGCATCCTGCCCAAACTGCCCAAGCAGCGGCAGACGCTGTTCTTTTCCGCGACCATGCCGCTGGCTATCGCGACCCTGTCGCGCAGCATTCTGACCAACCCCGTCCGCGTAGAGGTGTCCCCCACTTCCTCCGTGGTGGATACCATCAGGCAGAACGTTTATTTTGTTGAAAAGCAGGAGAAGAACAACCTGTTGATCCGCCTGCTGAACGACAAGGAGCAGGAATCGGTGCTGGTTTTCTCGCGCACCAAGCACGGTGCCGACAAGATTGCCCGCATCCTCTGCAAGGCGGGCATCGGCAGCGAAGCCATTCACGGCAACAAGTCGCAAAATGCCCGTCAGCGCGCACTCACCAACTTCAAGGCGCATAAGACGCGCGTCCTCATCGCCACCGACATCGCCGCCCGCGGCATCGACGTGAACCAGTTGGAGCTGGTCATCAACTTTGACCTGCCCGACGTGCCCGAAACCTACGTGCACCGTATCGGTCGCACGGGCAGAGCGGGAAACAGCGGCACGGCTCTCACTTTCTGTGCGCAGGACGAGCGTCCCCTGCTGAAAGACATCCAGAAACTGACGGGGCATAACCTCTTGACGCTGCCCATTCCGGCGTAACCTGTTTTTTTCATGTTTAATCTCCTAAGCGTTTCGTCTCTTCTCCTCGAGGCTTGGGAGAAAAGCCTAAGCGTTTAGGAGATTAAACATGAAAAACAGCAGGGACAGCCCTTGCAGATGCCATTCCGTAAACCCCACATTCCGC
>LBCX01000203.1 GCA_001657575.1 Bacteroidales bacterium Barb4 | reverse complement strand
TAGCCGCAGGATGTTACAGATAGCCACCAACAAGGTGGAGGCTTTACGTTTTATCATCCGGGATGAAGAGACATTAGAGAAATTCATAACAGTTTTAGGAGAAAATAGCAACCTTTTATTGGCTGCTATTATAATTATTATTATTTGCGAATGAACGTAACCGTGTTTCCGAATACAATACTTCCGTCTTTTACTCCAGTTATTTCCGTTACCTCAATGGCATTGTTATCCAAAACAGAAAAACTGTAGGATTCATATTCATTCTCGCCCGACACAAAAGTGGCTAAATAATTGCCGACAATAAAATAGTTAAAATTCGCCGCGAGTTCACCGAAAGTAGTTAAACCGCTCCCATCTGGCTCGAATGTCATGGCGACTCCTTCAAATGGATGTTCGGGGTCTTCTACGTTAGGAATCGTGCCTACCCATTTTCCTTCTCCAAGAAAGGGGTTTATCAATACATTTGGACGATTCTCTTTTATTACCATCGAACTGACTACACGTGTAAATGGACTCGTACTGCCCAGCACCAGCTCTCCTCCTTCTTTTACTTCTATTATTTCCGTTACGTCAATGGTGTTATTGTCTATTACTTTGAAAGTATATCCAGCAATGCCTTCAAACTCCAAAAATGTAATCTGTATATTATCTTTGACAAGATAACCACCTACGCCCACACCTCCTTGTTCGGCAGGTACGCCAACCATTTCGTATGCAAAAGTACCGTCCGTTTTATAATCGAATATCAAGGTTGTGTTTGCACTTGGGATGTCCGATTTCCATTTTCCGATAAAAGGATTATTTAATGCAGAGAGCCAATTGGCTTCCAGTTCTTTTTTGTCATCGTTGCATGCAACAGAAAAAAATGCTGCAAAGAGCAGACTTGCGAAAATTACTTTCTTCATTTTGTTTTAATTATTTATACAATGTAACACGCGACAAAGGTATCTCTCATTATCTGGTCAGATAATCCCTATATATAGGTAATTTACAGGTGTGAAATCCCCCAAAAATGGTGAGAAATTCAGTTTACTTGAATGTTTATTATGAAAATAATCGCAACATTGTTGCATTGGAAAATTGTTATCGTATCTTTGTTGCATTAATTAAATCATCAGTTTATGGACAAGCAAAAAAGAAACACGAAGAGCAAACAAATGGTAATGAATATATTATCCAGTTCATCAACTGCACTTTGCCATGAAGACATTGAAGGGCAGTTACCGGAGAAAATGGACAGAGTAACGATCTATCGTATTCTGCAAGGCTTTTGCGAAGACGGGAAAGTGCACAAAATTGTCGGCGAGAACGGGAAGACTTACTACGCATTGTGCCATGACTGTCTGGCTGAAAAGCATAACGATAACCATGTGCACTTTCGTTGTTTGAAGTGTGAAACGGTTTCCTGTATTGACGAACCGCTTGCTGTTCCAAAACTTCCGTCGGGCTACAGCATATCGAACATTACGTGTCTTATTTCGGGCTATTGTCCCCAATGCTTTGTTCAAATGAAAACATTAGCTGTTATTCTGTTGCTTTTCTTCGTGCCGTTCAATCTGTTTGCCCAATATCAAATCAAGGTGGCAGACAGGGAAACGAAACAAGCGGTAGTCGCTGCCGATGTTTATTTTTTAGATTCAAAAACCGGCACAATCACCGGTGAAAACGGAGTTTTCTTAATAAACACCAAAAATCCGGCTGTTCTTGTACAAATTTCATCTATGGGTTATAAAACTTTTTTAGGAACGCTTATGCCTCAAAAGGACTTGACGGTGTATTTGGAACCTTCCCATTTTGACTTGCAGGAAGTAGTTGTTTCGGGAAACAGCTCCAGATTGCAGGGCGAGAATGTGGCAAATGTAGCCAAGTTAAGTCTTGCAAATAATACGGAGACACAAGGGCTTTCGCTGTCGCAGAAACTGGCGGGAGTAGCCGGCATCAGTAATTTCAGCACCGGTGCCGGAATCGGCAAACCCGTTATACACGGGTTAAGCGGCAATCGGATTGCTGTTTTTTCGCAAGGTGTTCGCATTGAAAATCAGCAATGGGGCGATGAACACGGTTTAGGTCTTGACGAACATGGCTATGAACAGGTGGAAATAATCAAGGGACCCGCCTCTCTTTTGTACGGCAGTGATGCTCTGGGCGGCGTTTTGTATTTCTCCGATGAACGCTATGCAAGGGAAAACAGCATCGAGGGCGCACTCGGTTCGGAATACAACAGCAATACCAACGGTTGGCGCAACAAGGGCACTTTCAAACTTTCCAAAAACCGTTTTCACTGGAACGCATTTGGCGGATACACCACGCACGAGGATTATAAAGACGGTAACAACGAATGGGTAAACAACAGTCGTTTTCGCACCGGAGATTTCAAAACCTCGTTTGGATATACCGGCAATACATTTATCAGCTCGCTGAAATACAGTTTTTTGAACGAGCAATACGGCTTGACGGAGTCGGAAGAAGATACGGAATCAATAGCGAAAGGTCGTCAGCCGGAATTGCCTTATCAGGATTTGACTACTCACTTAATCAGTTCGGAAAATACTTTTTTCTTGCACAACGAAGCCAAATTAAAGGTTGATTTGGGTTATGTTTTCAACAACCGCAAGGAATTTGAAGACGGGGAAGAGGCTGCGCTGGATATGGATTTGGGGACTTTGTCGTACAATGTGAAATGGTATTCGCCCAGATTAAACGACCGTTGGGCGTTCACGGTCGGCAGTCAGGGATTGTACCAAACCAACGCCAACAAAGGGGAGGAGCTGTTAATACCCGATGCCACGACTGCCGACCTTGGTCTGTTCGCCATGTCGGATTACCACTATTCCGAAAAATCATATTGGCAAATCGGCTTGCGCATCGACGGGCGAAGCATTGACAGCAAAGAGTTCTCAAAAACGTATAAGGCATTCAACTTTTCCACAGGCGTTTATCAACAGTTAAGGAGAAACCTTTCGCTGCGGGCAAATCTTTCTTCCGGATACCGTGCGCCCAATATGTTTGAACTGCTGAGCAACGGCGTTCATGAGGGAACAAACCGATACGAAACAGGAAATCGTTTGCTGAAAACCGAGAACAGCTATCAGGCAGATGTTTCGTTGGATTACAAGGAAGAACACATTGAGTTATTCCTTAATCCGTATTTTAATTATATCCGCAATTACATTTACCTGCAACCCTCCAATGAAATGCGAGACGAGCATCCTGTTTATCATTACACCCAATCCGATGCGTATCTCTACGGCGGCGAGGCAGGGTTTCATTTTCACCCGCACCCTTTGGACTGGCTGCATTTGGAAGGCTCCTACAGCCATACTTTTGGAGAGGACGCCGGACATCAGTGTTTGCCGCTCATGCCTTCCCAAAAGATAAACGCAACCGTCAGGGCAAGTTTTTCAGGTAAGAAACTCCTCAAGAATTTTTCCGTATTCCTGCAAAATCAATATTCATTTGCCCAAAACCGCATAGCGGAATACGAAACGGCAACCGGCGCATACAATTTGGTAAATACAGGTTTGGCATTTGAATTTCAGCATGGAAAACAGAAAATCCTGCTCAACGCAGCGGTCAACAACCTTTTCAACCAAAGGTATTACGACCATTTATCGCGTTACAAACAGGACGGCATTTACAACATGGGGCGAAATATAAACATCCGGCTGAGTCTGCCGCTTCAATTTATTCCGTCAGTTTGAAGCGCAAACGAAGCCGTCCGCCCTCATAATCATAGCTCAGCACGCTGAAATGCCCTATCTCCGATGTATTCCCCACGTGCGCACCGATACAGGCACAAGCATCATAATCGCCCACACGCACAATGCGCACCGTTTCCCCCGCCGCCGCCGACAGCTTGCTCAAATCCACTGCGGCGGCAGCCTCTTCCCGCGATACAAACTCAACGGTAACGGGCAGATGCCGGTCAATAACCTCGTTCACCCTGCGCTCCGCTTCCGTTATCTGTTCCGCCGTCGGGGCTTCGCTCAGCCGGTAATCGCATTTGCTCTTTTTCCGTTCGATATGCGCATTCATGGAACGCGGACAGCCGAACATGCGCACCATCGTCTGGTTCAGGATATGCTCCGCCGTGTGCATGGGCGGGTATTCCGCCTTGTTGTGCTCATTCAATAGAGGCTGTTCCATGCTTAAAGTGCAAATTGCGGCTGACGGTGTATCCACTGTCCGCGTGTGAAGTCGGGGAAATCCACCAAAGCACCGCCGCGGGCAACGGACATTTCCGACAGGGCGGAGATGGCACTCCATGCTGCCGCATCGTAGCAGTCCATCGGCGCAGGCTTTTGATTGCGAATGGCATCGATGAGGTCGTACATCATGATAAAGTCCATGCCGCCGTGTCCGGCTTCGCGGGCTTTTGATTCCAGCGAACTCCACAGCTTGTGGTCATATTTCTTGAACCATTCTTCCGAATCGTCCCAACGGTGAGGCTTGGACTGTCCTTGCACGTACACATGATTGCCATCGTTCATCCACAGTCCCTCCGTACCCTGAATGCGGAAGCCCAGCGAGTAGGGGCGGGGCGAGTTGGTGTCGTGGGTGACAATCACCGTCTGCCCGTTGGCGCATTTAATCATGGAGGTCACAATATCCCCCAAGTTGAATTGGACATTGGCGTAGGGATGGTCGGCACCGCCGTTCTCCACAATGAACTTATGCAGTCCGCGCGATTGCGTAGCCATAGCTGAGAGGGAGATAAAGCGGTTTCCGCAGTTAATATCCAGACAATGCGCCACGGGACTGGCACCATGCGTAGGATATACGTCGCCGTTCCGCTTGACGGAATGTTGCGTGCGCCATTGGGCTTCGGCAAAGGCAGTCGCCCCCATGCGCAGGTCGCCGCCCTTTTCGTAGTAGTATTTCGTGCCGTTGTTAAACTTCACGTCGCGCAGGTCGTGCTCGTAGCCGCATTCGCCGTGCAACAGTTCGCCGAACAGCCCTTGCCGAACCATATTCAGGGCAGCCATGCAATCCCGCCGGTAGCATACATTTTCCATAATGTTCAGCCGGCTCCCCGTAGCTTCCGACACGTTCACCAAATCCCAGCATTCCTCCAGCGAATTGGCGGCGGACACCTCCACGCCCACATACGGCACGCCGACTTTCATGGCGGCAACCGACATCACGGCGTGCCATTCCCACGGGCTGGCGATAATGACGCAGTCAAACTCTTCATTGCTGAGCATCTGCTCAAAAGCCCGCTCGCTGCCGGTATAAACCTTCGGTTCGGGCACATTGAACTTGGCTATATGCGCCAGCGTACTTTTCAGCGGAGCTTCCTGTATGTCGCAGACGGCAACAATCCGGTTGTCCGGAATGGCAAGCACATTGTTGATATGTTCCTGACAGCGGGAGCCTGTGCCGATAAAGCCGAACTTCAACTTGCCGTCGTTCCTGCCCGCCGGCTTTTTCTTAGTCTGGGGGTCGCCTGCCGCAACGGCATTCACATAACCGG
>LBCX01000550.1 GCA_001657575.1 Bacteroidales bacterium Barb4 | reverse complement strand
GGGCAGGGATGCTGACGGTGCATGTACCGCAGGGCGGCGGGCTGGCGTTTAACATTGCCCTGCCCGAAGCCATGCTTGATTTTGACCCGCACGGGGAGTATTTCACTGCCGTTCCCGACCTGACGCCCTACGCCGCCATCGCCGCAGGCCCCGGCATGGGGCAAAGCGCGGAAACAAAGGATGCTTTCGTCCGCCTGCTGGACGGTTGCGAAAAGCCGATGATTATTGATGCGGACGGCATCAACCTGATTGCTTCCGACCCTGACCTTATCCCCTTTATACCTCCCCGAAGCATATTGACTCCCCACCCCAAAGAATTTGACCGGCTGGCGGGAGAAAGCACCGACGGCTACGACCGCCTGCAAAAGGCGCGCGAATTTGCCGCAGAGCATACCTTATATATAGTATTAAAAGGGCACCATACCGCCGTTAATACGCCCGAAGGGAAGACTTATTTCAACAATAGCGGCAATCCGGGCATGGCTACGGCGGGCAGCGGCGATGTGCTGACGGGCATCATGCTCGGCTTGCTCGCCCAAGGCTATGAACCGGAGGCGGCGGCTCTGCTTGCCGTTTATCTGCACGGTCTGGCGGGAGATTTGGCGGTAGCCGCCCGTTCCGAAGAGAGCCTGATAGCGGGAGATATAACTGAAATGCTAGGCAAAGCCTTTCAACAATTACATGCTGCAAACATACACGCCCCTAACAGGCTTTGAAACCCTGTTAGGGGTTGGGGAGATAGAAGTTGGGAGGCAGGGGTTAATTTCATTCTTTAGAAACGAAGCAGGGAAAACTTTGAAACCCTGTCAGAGGTTCCGTCAGGATAAAATACGTTGCCGTCAGGATGAGAGACGGGGGAGTAAGGATGAGAGGCGAAGGCATGAGGATGAGAGGCGAAGTGCCCGTCTGAATCTCCTAAGAGCTTAGGAGAATCTCCTAAACGCTTAGGCTTTTCTCCCAAGCACCCAGGAGAATCTCCTAAACGCTTGGGAGATTCTCCTAAGCGTTTAGGAGAT
>LBCX01000549.1 GCA_001657575.1 Bacteroidales bacterium Barb4 | reverse complement strand
AGAGACGCAATGCATTGCGTCTCTACTGCAAGGACGATATAAATTGCAAATGATGGTTTACAATGCAATACGTATTCGGGCGTCCTTTCAGGACGCCATTGTCGGCGGCGTCCTTGTAACCCCACATTCCGCTCCGCTCCATGTGGGGCTGAAATCGGGCGTCCCTTCAGAACGCCGCCGTGTCGCCCTTTCCGTAACACGGTAGAGACGCAAACACGGTAGAGACGCAAACATCATTTCGCACAGCGGAATGCGCGGTTTGCGGAATGCGGGAAATGTCGGGGTTACGGAAAGCGAAAACGCTCTACCTTCACAGGCAAAGCGTTTCCTTTTTTAACATGAAAAAGATCTTCCTATCTTCTGTTAAATACAAAGTCCAATCCCTGCCCGGTGTAACGGTAGAGACGCAATGCATTGCGTCTCTACATTTGTGTTGGAAGCAATAATGGCATGGTCGTTCATGTCCTTGTGCCCGTTGGCTATCTCCAAGGCTGCGTATTTTGCCAAATGATATGGATTGTAATACACGATTTCAATGCCGTATTGTTTCATTTTGGAAATAATACCTTCTGCCGACTTGCAATCTTCCAGTTCTACCTTGCCTATTTTATACAGCAACATCAATTCATTGACCACCACGGAACTTGCATAAAATATACTGGAGTAATCGGACATTATATTTTCCACTTCGCGGCTTATATCGTCACCGTCAGTATTTGACAACATAAAAACCAATATGTTCGTATCCAGATAATACCTCATTTCAGCACCGCTTTCATGTCAATTATTCTTAACACCGGCTTTGAATCAGGGTTATGAAACCATTCTCCCCATTTATTGTACCTCTTCGGCTGGGCGGCGTTTGCTTCCTGCTGCTTGTCTCCTGCTGCTGCCTGTACGGCTTTGCTGTTTTCTTCTTTCGTTTTCATCCTGTTTTATTTTATGATTAAATTGTTATTGAGCCGCCAAAAGTACGACTTTTTCAATATATGCCGTGTTCTCCCTGCCTTTGTGATGT
>LBCX01000548.1 GCA_001657575.1 Bacteroidales bacterium Barb4 | reverse complement strand
CAAGTCCCGGTGCCCACTCCTTGTGTTCGGTAAATGGTATTCGAGCCGCAATCAGCTGCTTTTCTACCGTTCCCACGAGATATGTCCATTCCATGTCTCCGTCGTACAGCAGGCTTGCCTGAATCTTTATCGGAAAATCGTCATCATCTATCCTGACGTTGACCGTACACTCGGTGTGGCGGTTGTCGTCGTCGCACGAAAACTTGTAGTCATGACAGAACGTGTCATTGTGACCGACTATGCCTTTAACAAGTCCTTTTATTACAAATAAAAGTCTTTTGAAACCAATCATTTTAAAAGCCTTTTTCATACCTCTTTAATCAAAAACTTAACGAAATATATCAAAGAAGCATATGCGAAGATAATGTAGGTGAGCGGGTTGAGCAGACTGTAACGCTCTGCCCCGCCCCCGCCTTTTACAATCACTTTACATTTGCGTAGAGTTTCCCTTTTCATTGTTTTTCAAAATCCGTTTTCAGGAATGAAAAGTCAAGTTCAATGTCATACAGAACGGACAGGAGATTTTGCAGCTGATGCACAAATTCAATCTTTCCTACATGGTCGGCAATAAATCGCTCATCATGTTTTTCTGTTTTCGGCAAATGAGTAATTCGTAAATTTACAGGTACATTCGTCTTCGTCCAAAATACTGAATGCTTTTCCTCTGTCATCATAGTCTTCGAGAAGTCCCGAATTTTTTAATATGCCATCGGTTAATGGTACACCTTTTACGTGTTCCGCAGACGTGACTTGAAGCCTCAAATCATCATCTTTTTCATAATAAAGAACCTGAATTTACTCAAAGATTCCACTTGTATTATTTCAAATGTGTTCATCCATTGAACATAGTTACCTATTCTTAACTTGTTTGTTTTCATTGTACTTTTACTTTACAAATATAGCACTAATTATTTAACAATCAGATGTTTTACGGATATTTTCTTTCAATATCTGAACTTACCGAAATGAATGATTGCAAATTCCTCAACCAAATCTTTCCGCTTGAACAAATGACAGAAG
>LBCX01000547.1 GCA_001657575.1 Bacteroidales bacterium Barb4 | reverse complement strand
GTCTCGCAGCGGGCGGACAAGAGTATCAAAACCCTCCTGCACATGGCGGCTCTGGTTGTCGCCACAAGGTGCAGGGGGAACTGCATGAGTATTATGAAAGGAAAGTGGCTGAAGGAAAAAACAAAATGTCTGTCCTGAACGCTGTCAGGGCGAAGCTCGTACACCGCATGTTTGCCGTAATCAGAAATAATCAGGATTATCAAAAAAATTATGTTAATGCACTTGCGTGAATCATAAGAATAGGGGTTCTTTGTAGTATATAACAAAAAAAATACAGTTTCCCCCGTCTTTTGTTAAAAAAAGGTATCTTTCTTTTTTAGCCGCTATTCTTTTTGAATTTCCGCTATCCTTCTTGTTTAGCGGAAATTCAAAAAGAATAGCGAAAATCCTTATTGAATGGCAGAGACGCAAAAAATCTTGCTGCAAAAATAGCCTGTACCCGTTATGCCGACCACGAAACGACAGGGACAGATTTGGAAGAAATCAGCGGATCGGAAAAGACGGATATTTATACGATGCTGCGTTGGAAGTTCTAAGCGGTCTGTTCAAATCAAATGAAATCCTTAGTCAATTAATTTTGGTAATTATATATCAGTTTACAGTATTTCGGGATGTGTGAAGCCCTTTGTTGTTTTTGTGTGCAAATTTTCTTTTTGTAATTAACTGATATTACGCAGATGCCCCGAAGGGGCAAGAGATTTCAGCCCCACATGCAGCGCAGCGGAATGTGGAGTTACACAAGGAGCGATACCGTCAGGAAAGTCCTGAAAGGACAATAAATATATATTGTTACAGGTTGCATTATAAATATGGTTTGTATTTGTATTATCCTTTCAGAACAGGGAAAAAAGCGAGAACGCCCTACCTTCACAGGCAAAGCGTCCTCTTTTGTCTTGGAAACAAATTACTGTTAATAATCTGTGCAGCAAATGTACAATAAATTTCGAACCGTCGCATTTTCAGGGGAAAAAAACTGTCTGACGGACAAAATTAAGGATATTTATAAAATGCCCTGAAAGG
>LBCX01000546.1 GCA_001657575.1 Bacteroidales bacterium Barb4 | reverse complement strand
CTCAACAAGGGGAGGAACAGGCGTTAAGATACATAGATCCGATTTACAAAGTCGACATCCAGTTTATAGTTCCGGCGTCACCGCCGGATGGTATCCCAGCGCGTACCCTTGATTTGGCTACATTCGAGAACGTAACCAGCTACAAAATTGATGGGACATATGATGGGGCAGATTCCGAATTTTACTTTGAGGATCAGGCGTCATACGATAGCGCGATCCGTCAGCTCGATAATAGGAATCTGGTCTATTACACTTACCCCAATTGGCTCTGCATCATGTTCATAAAGCCGAAGCTGCTATTGCACTACGAGGTTACCTTGGTCTCCTACTCCGGAATCGTCCTGCCTCCTCTCGAGCCGATTTTTAAGCACCCCCCCTTTCCCGTGCGCGATGAAGAATCAGAAAATATTGAAGATTAAGGGTGGCTAATTAACTGCTGCTGCCCGGATGCCCCGAAAAAACGGGAGGCTTGTCCTCTGTTTTTTCGGGGCTTTTTCTATCTGCCTTCCCGTCCCTGCCGTTACCGTAAACCTGTATATAGTTACCTTATTTTTTAGGTAAAGGTCTGTAATTTGTTGTTTGCGAATAATATCATCTTCAATATCACGCAAAGCAATTAAAAACAACAACGTTGTTGCAAGTCGTTGCTGACCATCTACCACCACAGATTTGTTAGCAAATCCCTGTGACTCTTCTTTGATAACTACCGTACCAATTCAGGCTTTCCCCAAGCATACGCTCTTTGAAAAGGCGGAATGAAAAACGAAGTTGCATGTTTAGCACATCGTGCTTTGCAATGACGAAAATAGTAACCGAATCGTGCCATTGAGAAGTCAAAGCGACTGAAATAGTCCATAAAATATAAAGTCAATCTATTGCCGGTGCCTCTATTAAAGAAAATAATTCTTGCTGTCTTTGTAGTATATAACAAAAAAATACAGTTTCCCCCGTCTTTTGTTAAAAAAAAGGTATTCTTCTTTTTTAGCGGCTATTCTTTTTGAATAGCGGCTATTCTTCTTTT
>LBCX01000202.1 GCA_001657575.1 Bacteroidales bacterium Barb4 | reverse complement strand
CATTTATAAGCAACTTCAACACTTACAAAATACGGATGTTGGAAATACTCAATGTCCTCACGTATATTTTTATCCAGACGGCTGTCGTCTGTCAGCACCCAAATCAGGATATGCGTATCAAGCAGGTATTCTCTCATAGCTCCAGATTAAATATATCCGCATCCTTGTCATAATGAATTTTACCTTTCATAAATCCCACCATGCCTCTCGGTTTAATCCTGTCCCGTGCCGAAACCTTCTTCTTTGTCTCTGCCGCTGTTTTCTTTTCAGAATCTCTTTCTATTCTATTTTTCATGTCCAATAATGAATTGACTTTATATTATTCTTCCCGTATCGCATCAATCGCCTTAATCTGCATCGCCCGCCAAGCCGGTATCAGTCCCGACAGCAAGCCGCTTGCAAGCAGTACGGTCGTTGCTATCACCGCCGTCCCGATGTCTATCTGCGGCGTACTGAAAAAGGTATCCCCCTCTTCCGTGCCTGCACTCAGCATCGCTTTCCCTATCACGTCCAAAAGGAAAACACCCAGACACAAGCCCGCCAAGCCGGCAACCGACGTCAGCAGCAGGCTCTCGCTCATAATCTGCGAAATGATATTGAACGGTTTGGCACCCAACGCCCGTCGCACGCCTATTTCATTGGTTCGCTCTCGGACGGTCACCATCATGATGTTGCTCACTCCGATGACACCCGCCAGCAGCGTCCCCATCCCGACCAGCCACACCAGCGCATTAATTCCGAAGAAAAGCATCCCGAACGTCTCAAACTGCTTGGCGATGTTGAACGACCCTACCGCCTGCATATCCGCAGGCGATATGTCGTTCTGCTCCCTGAGAATATCCTTGATGTCTTCCGACATGCGCTCGCAGGAATAGCCGTCTTGCGCCGTAGCACAGAGAAACCAGTACTTGTCGCCCCTGCCGAGCATCTGCTGCAAGGTCGTGAAGGGTGTCATCACGCTTTCCTCCGTGCGCCCGCCGATGGATATTTTCGTCTTGGGCTTCACTACGCCTATCACCTGATAGTAGATGCCGCTCACGCGGATATACTGCCCTATCGGATCGTCCGCCTTGTCAAACAGCACATCGCGTACCATATTTCCGATCACGCACACCTTGCGCATCTCGCGAATGTCTATATCATTGACAAGCCGCCCTTCCAGCACCTCCACCGTCTCTATATTGAAGTAGTCAGGATACACTCCGCGCACATTGTATGACCCCGCCTTGTGTCCTCTCGCCACATTGTTCTGCCCGCCCTGCTGCATATCCATCGGCGACAGGTAGCGAAGCCCCGGCACATTGGCGCGAATCACCTCCAAATCTCTGTTGTGCATCGACCAGCTGCGCCCTTTCTTATACCCCTTGTAAGGCTCCGACGTATGCTCCGTAAAAAAGAATGCCGAATTGGTGGAAAAGCCTTCCACATTCTTCATAATTCCCCCCTTGAAACCGGCACCGGCTCCCAGCAATAGCACCAGCATAAAGATGCCCCAGAATACGCCGAAGCCTGTCAGGAAGCTCCGCGTCTTGTTGCGGATAATAGTAAGCCATATTTCTTGCCAGCGATCAAGGTCGAACATTCTTTGTTTCTTTTAAATAGTCAGATGCCGCGCAAACATAAACACAAAAGTCATGGCAAAAAAACAAGTGAATGGAAAAGTACTTTTTTGTAATAGGCAAGTAATAGGATCGTAATAGGCAGGCAATAGAATGTCTTACCCTTTCTCCAAATAAATATGTATAAGGCGGGAGACGGGATAGTTATCAATCTCGTCCGTCGGGACACGGGTGTAGGATTGGAGTGCTTCATTCTCTTCTTCAATTTCTATCCGGTAGAAAGCGGCATAGAGGATTTGGTGAGAAAGGACATGTTTCGTTTGAGGGTGGCTGACGGCAACGGTAAGGCGACCGGCATGGTTGAAAAGGCGGCGGAAAGCCTCTGATTGCTGCAATTCGGCAAAGTCTGCGACGGCATCGGTTTCTATCAAGGGAAATTCGTACAAGCCTGTCCATATATCTTTTCCGCTTCGGCGGTGGAGGTAGGTGTAGTTCTTATATATAATGTGGAAATAGTGGAAATAACGGTCGCGCGTCCGGGTCTTGTGCTGCTTCACAGGATAACGGCGCACGTTTCCCGCCTGATATGCCATACATTTACAGACGAGGGGGCAGGTCGGGCAAGCGGGATTTTGGGGCAGGCATTGCAACGCGCCAAACTCCATGATTGCCTGATTATGCAGGCGGGCTTCCGAAGGGGGCATCAACAGAGCCGCCAGACGGGTAAACTCTTTTTTCCCCTCTGTGGAATCAATCGGAGTGTCCACGGCAAAGAGGCGGGAAAGGACACGGAAGACGTTGCCGTCAACCACCGGATAGGGTTGATTCCAAGCGAAGGAGACAACGGCTGCTGCTGTATATTCCCCAATGCCTTTCAGGGATAACACCTCTTTATAATGTACGGGGAAATGCCCGCCGAAGCGTTCCGCCATGTCACACGCTGCCGCACGGAGATTTCGCGCCCGGCTGTAATAGCCCAAGCCCTGCCAGTATTTCAACACCTCTTCCTCTGAAGCGGCGGCAAGTGAAGCTATATCCGGAAAGCGACTGACGAAGCGCAGGAAGTAATCCATTCCCTGCGCCACGCGGGTTTGCTGAAGGATGATTTCGGACACCCATATAATATAGGGATCATCTGTATCGCGCCAAGGCAAGTCCCGCTTGTTTGTTTGATACCAAGCTGTTAATTCGCGACTGATCGTCCAATCCCCGTTTCCTTTCGGCATATTGTCTAACTGTTTGATTAACGCAAACATACGGAGATATGGCGAGACGTTTCAACTTTTTCTAAAAATTATCTCACTTTCTTTTTCGCTTTCACAAAAAGCTATATATTTGCAATCCAAAAAATTAAACGATAAATCTTTATCACAATGACAAAAGCAGACATTGTTAACGAAATTGCAAAGAGTACCGGTATTGATAAATCCACAGTCCTAACGATTGTGGAATCTTTTATGGATACAATCAAAAACTCTTTGGGCGGAGGAAAAAACGTGTATCTGAGGGGATTTGGCAGTTTCATTGTGAAGAAAAGAGCACAGAAGACAGCGCGTAACATATCCAAGAATACGTCAATCATTATTCCCGAACACAACATACCCTCGTTTAAGCCGGCAAAGACTTTCATAACCGATGTGGGTAAATTAAAAATAAGTCAAATTAAAAAATCATAAAGCAATGCCAAGCGGAAAGAAAAGAAAAAGACACAAGATGTCCACTCACAAGCGTAAAAAGAGACTGAAGAAGAACCGGCATAAGAAGAAGTAATCATCAGTCAAAAAGAATTAAGTAGTCAGAGTAGTTAAGTAGTCAAAGAATCGGAATGACTTAACTGCTCTGACTATTCTGTAATTAAAAAATCCAATTTATAAGTGATCAGTGAATTAGTTGTTGACGTACAGCTCAAAGAAGTATCTATAGCCGTATTGGAGGATAAGAGCCTTGTGGAGCTTCAGAAAGAAGTCCGCAACGTGTCTTTCGCTGTTGGCGATGTATTTCTCGGCAAGGTTAAGAAACTTATGCCCGGGCTTAACGCTGCTTTCATTGATGTAGGTTATCCAAAGGATGCGTTTCTTCACTACCTGGATTTAGGTCCGAACTTTAACACCCAGCAAAAGTTCCTTAAACAGGCATTGAGCAGCGACCCGAAGAAATTCCCCGTTCTTTCCAAGTGGCCGATTCTGCCGGAGACAGGAAAAGAGGGGAGCATCGGCGATATGCTCAAACCGGGTCAGGAAGTGTTGGTGCAAATTGCCAAAGAACCTATTTCCACCAAAGGGCCCAGGCTTACTTCCGAGCTTTCCTTCGCCGGAAGACACCTTGTACTGATACCTTTTGCCGACAGGGTATCCATATCAACCAAAATCATATTGACCGAAGAGCGGGTACGGCTTCGCCAGCTTATTCAAAGTATCAAACCGAAGAATTTCAGTGTCATCGTGCGCACCTCTGCAGAGGGAAAGCGCGTAGCCGAACTTGACCAAGAGTTGAAGACCTTGCTGAAACGCTGGGACGACAGCATTGCCAAACTGCCGAAAGCCGAATTGCCCTCAGTCATTCTCGAAGAGACAGGGCGCACGGTTGCCCTGCTGCGGGACATATTCAATCCCTCTTTCCAACACATTCATGTGAATGATCCGGACGTATATCGTGATGTGCACGACTACGTGAGCCTCATCGCTCCCGGAAGGGAAGATATTGTTCAGCACTACAAGGGAGAGATTCCCATCTTCGACACTTTCGGCATCACCAAACAAATCAAGTCGCTGTTCGGGCGCACCGTCAACCATCGCGGCGGAGCCTATCTGATTATCGAACAGACCGAAGCCATGCACGTGATAGACGTCAACAGCGGCAACCGCACCAAAGGGAGCAACGAGCAGGAACAGACGGCTATGGACGTAAACACTGCCGCCGCCGATGAAATTGCCCGGCAACTGCGCCTGCGCGACCTTGGCGGTATCATCGTCATTGATTTTATTGACTTGGCGGAACCGGCAAACCGGCAGAAGCTGTTTGACCACATCACCCAGGCAATGGCAAGCGACCGTGCCAAACACAACATTCTCCCGCTAAGCAAGTTCGGCGTCATGCAAATCACGCGCCAGCGGGTACGCCCGTCCATGAGCATAGACACTTCCGAATCATGCCCCACCTGCTTCGGAACGGGAACAACCAAACAACCGTCGATACTGTTCACCGACAGCCTGGAAGGAAAAATAGATTGCCTGGTAAACAAACACCATTTGAAGAAATTCACCCTGCATCTGCATCCGTATGTTGCGGCGTATGTGAATAAGGGATTTTTCCCTTTAAGCTGGAAGTGGAGAACGCGCTTCTCCTTCCAGTTGAAAGTAATCCCCGACCAAAGTCTCGGTCTTCTTGAATGCCGGTTTTACGACTCCGACAAGAACGAGGTGGACATGAAGAAGGGGGAAAAGGGTTTAAACCCCCAACAGGATTTGAAACCCTGTGAGGGTTGACTGTTTTTTATGTTTTATCTCCTAAGAGCTTAGGAGATTCAGACGGGCACTTAGGCTCTCCTCCTGATGCCTTCGTATCTCCTCCTTGCTTTCCCGCCTCTTGTCCTGACGGCAGGGTCATAAGAACCCCTAACAGGGTTTCAAACCCTGTTAGGGGTAAGGGTAGGGGCATGTTACGCAGGTGCCCCGAAGGGGCAAAAAATTTCAGCCCCACATGGAGCAGCGGAATGTGGGGTTATGCGGACGACGCCGGCAGGAAGTCCTGCAAGGACGATATAAATTGCAAATGATGGTTTACAATGCAATATATATTCGGGCGTTCTTTCAGAACTCTCTTGCCACTGCCATCCCGTAACCCCACATTCCGCCCCGCTCCATGTGGGGCTGGAATCGGGCGTCCTTGCAGGACTCCATTGCCGTTGCCATTCCGTAAACCCCACATTCCGCTGCGCTCCATGTGGGGCT
>LBCX01000545.1 GCA_001657575.1 Bacteroidales bacterium Barb4 | reverse complement strand
GTATATCCTGCGTAGCGGCACGCAGGGAATCCATCACAAAGATTTGTTCCTGCTTCAAGAGTTCAACAGCCGGCAAGTTCTTCTGTACGTTTAATGGCATGATGTGTTAATTTTAAATGCAGGCAAATGTACACTATTATTTTATCACCCAAACCACAGGGCTACCGCATCTATCCCTTCTTTATTATGACTTTCCAGTAGGTGTCAATCGGGTTTTGTTCCAATACCTGATGACCTTCGCTGAGTACGGAGCGGGTGACGTTGTTAATCGGCTGCCCATCGTCCAAAAGGATTTCCAATTCTTCGCCGGATTGCATGGCGGAGAGTTGGATTTTTGTATGTACAAAGTTCATCGGGCAGGCTACGCCACGCAAGTCTTTGAAGTGCCTTGCTGCGGGAGAAGGGGGGAATGGTAGGGTATTTTCCAATATCTGTTTGATCGACTCCGTCAGTCGGTCTATGTCGCCCGCTCCTGCCATCAGGACGACCTCAAAACGCCCTTTTCGCACCACATCCGGCAGTTCCTCCTTGCTGCAAAGGATTTTCTTTTCCAACGCCACCTTATCGAAGATAATCCGCGAAGTCACCCCCGCTATCGGCTCTTCGCGCGCCGGATAAATATCAAGCAATATCAATTCGTCCAACAGGGAAAGGCTTTCGGCAAAGTCTGCCGCAAAATCGCGGGTGCGCGTATATAAATGGGGCTGGAAAATGCCGGTCACCTTCCGCCCCGCATACAGCTCTTTGACCGACAGAATGCTTGCCTTCAACTCTTCGGGCTTCGGGAGAAAGGCTTTCAGCGGATCTTGCGGCTTGTACGGAGCGGTCTTGCCAAAAGCAAGATTTTTCACCTTGCCGCCTTGATAGACAAGAGGGAGGAAAAGCGGATTGACGATAACCGTGTCGCGGAAAGTCAGGCTGCTGTCAATCAGGGCGGTACTGTCCCGCACAAAGTTTATCCAATATAGGGCGGTTTCCGACAATCCCGGCTTGTCCTTGTTCAGGAAGCGGAGCAACTCATCG
>LBCX01000544.1 GCA_001657575.1 Bacteroidales bacterium Barb4 | reverse complement strand
AATCAATAGCTTACCGCCGTTAATATCGTAGAATTTCGTGATCAAGTTAACGATGGTGGTTTTACCAGCACCGGTTGGTCCGACTAAAGCGACCGTCGTGCCTGGTTTGGCAACGAAGCTAATCTTCTTTAAGATCGGTTTATCTGGCACATAGGAGAAATCAACATCAATTGCTTCGACTAAACCATAAACATCTTTTAATTCGATTGCATCTGGTTTGTCCTGCTCGATTGGTTGATCTAAAACTTCCAAGACACGTTCGGCACTGGCTAACGCCAAGAAGACTGCACCCAACGATGAAATTAACTGGTTGATTGGGTTATTCAAGTTTCGGGCAAATAAAGTAAAGACAATTAAGAAAGTAATTTTCTCAATTAGGGGAGCAGCAGGACCGGCAAAACTTGGTGCTGAGAAATGAATTAAACCTCAGTTAACGCTAAACCAGCCTTGAAACAATCCATAGATGCCTAACGCCGCAAGAATAACGAATGACATGTTATTCATGAAAATATTGATTGGCATTAAAATATTAGTGGTGGATTGCGCGACGATAGAATTACGTGTCAATTCCGAATTTAACTTATTGAATTCGGCTAAAGATTTTTCTTTCATTTTGAACAATGAAATAATTTTTAATCCAGAAACATTTTCTTCAATGAATCCATTAACATCGCCGAGACTCTTTTGTTGTTTGCCGAAGAAAGGTTTAACTTTTTTCATGATGTTAATATTGATAAACATGAAAATCGGAATTAATATGATGGCAATTAAAGCTAAAATCGGATTGATTAATAGCATGGTAATCATCATCGCCAAGATCATGAATACTCAGTAAACAATGTTGCCTAAGTATTGTGAAAGGGTTTGACCAATATTATCGACGTCGTTAATTGTACGACTCATAATATCACCAGATGGCGTTTTATCGAAATAACTAATCGGCAGCGTATTTAACTTATCGAATACTGCCCCACGAATTTTGTAACTACCACTTTCGGACATTTTCAATAAGATGTATGATTC
>LBCX01000543.1 GCA_001657575.1 Bacteroidales bacterium Barb4 | reverse complement strand
GCCCGTGAATCTCTTCAATGCTTCCATCCCGTTTCCGCTTGTTGAAACAGTAATAAACCAATTGCCGGTTCGGAAAATCTTGGGGAAGCATGCGCCGCTGACAGCCTGTTTTAAGCATGCAGAAGACGGCATCAACTATTTCTCGCAAAGAGTGTTTCCGCTTGCGTTTGTCTTTTAAAATGACTGCTATTGTACTCCATTGGCTGTCACTCAAGCTGGTCTGACAAGTTTTATTCATTTGTTTCTTTATTTGTTGGTACTCATAAGGATACAAATAATAATCGAATCAAACAGCTGACAGCCAATGTTTTATTATGACTAATTACATTTTTATTCTATCTTTAAACAGTTTCTTAATAAATACAAATTTCCCGCCAATTTGTCAGTTGTCGGATCTTGAACTGACAAAATACGTCTGATATTTCAAGTAACCAACTTTCCAAGCATCACTTTATCCTTCCAAGTTTGCTTTATCTCTTTCAACTTGTACCGCTTCACAGACAATTACACAACTTTTTCAGCCTCCCATCTCTTAACTCTACAGGATCATACCCCCTATAAAAACCATTAGAAGGATGCCCTTCAAAAGAAGAGCACCCTCCATTATAGTCACATGTTTTGGTCAAAACACGTTCTGGTTAAATAAAAATAAAGGTATTCACCCTTATTTATTTCCGCTGCGGGGATATTATGAACAACCCCTGCAAAATAATATACAACTTTTTTCAGCATTGCTAATTAAGGATATTTAGCGTGCCATTTTGATAATGCATGAATAATAACACAGACAGTTCCAACATCTCCACTTTCTTGGAACAGCATTTGGACTTTCTTCTCATTCCTGCCAAAAAGTGCCTGAATAAACTGTTGTATCCTACTGCCGTAAAGGTTTCCGCTTTGGTTTGCAGATGTTTTTCTTGGGGTATGATGCTCTCGCAAGGTTTCCAGTAATCACTTGCAATCCTGTTCATGTCATGGTGTTTTATTTTGCTCCAAAACTTTCCGGCCGTTTGACTGCTTCTGTCTCCG
>LBCX01000542.1 GCA_001657575.1 Bacteroidales bacterium Barb4 | reverse complement strand
GTTGCAGGAAGCGGCGGAGGTGTTGCCGGTGGAAGCGTTGCCGGCGGCGGACAGTCCGTCAGTCTGGGCGGCATCGGGCTGTCCCCGATTGATGTAACGGAAGAAGACACCAAGAACCTTTCCGAAAGCATAAAGAAACTGAATGATGCGGCAGAGCAAATCTCCAAAATGGGCGAACTGACCGAAGTCACGCAGAAGTATTTTGAACAGCTTTCCGGCATATCCGACAATATGGAACGTTTCAGTCAGGTGACTTCCTCACTGACTGATGTGTCCGACACCCTGCTCACGTCTTACAAGCATATCACCGACAATTCCGAAGGCATCAACCAGAACTCACGCGGTTATGTGCAGCAGATGGAAACACTCAACCGCAATATATCCGGCTTGAATACCATCTATGAAATCCAATTGAAGAGCATCAGTTCGCAGATTGACTCTATCGAACATATTAACGGCGGGCTGAACCGGATACGCGAGATGTACGACGGCTCGATAGTGGACAGTTCCGTATTCCGCAACGAAACGGAGAAGATGACGCGCCAACTGACGGAACTGAATATGGTTTACACCCGCCTGTTGCAGGCTATGACAGTCAATATGCCGGTGCAGAATCCGTATCAGCAACAACCTAAACTATAATGATGTTGTTTACGCAAATGCCCTGAAAGAGCAAGAGATTTCAGCCCCACATACCCCTAACAGGGTTTCAAACCCTGTTAGGGGTTCATGTCAAATCAGACAATATAATAATGAAGTTGAAACACACGGTAAAACGGAAAAATGAATAAGAAGCATGGCAGGAGTAGGGAATAATCCTAATGCACCGCGTCAGAAGATGATCAATCTGATGTATCTGGTGTTTATTGCGATGATGGCACTGAATGTATCGTCGGAAGTATTGGAAGGCTTCGAACAGGTTGAACTGAGCTTGAAGAGAAGCATCACGAACACCTCGCAGAAGAATGACATCGTATCCGATGAATTGAACACATACTACGAAATCAACCCCGAAAAAGTACGTGAATGGT
>LBCX01000201.1 GCA_001657575.1 Bacteroidales bacterium Barb4 | reverse complement strand
ATACCTTTACATCACTCATGTTTAACGGA
The DNA here is from genome assembly GCA_001657575.1 of Bacteroidales bacterium Barb4. Lineage (GTDB taxonomy): Bacteria > Bacteroidota > Bacteroidia > Bacteroidales > Tannerellaceae > Barb7. Next base: position 5,587 of record LBCX01000201.1, on the reverse strand, counting down.
ACATCAGATTGCCTTTCTGCCCCTGCGCCCAAAGACAGCAGCATTTTCTCGCTCCCCGGCATCATGCTCTCGTCTGTTGTTTGGGCATGTTCCTCCTCCGCACTTGCGTATGCCGGCTCTTTATAAATGCCGTAACCGCTCTTTTTCACCCGATTCTCAATGCTGTTGCGATTGGGTATTTTCTCCGGTTTCCAACCAGAAACTTCATTCAAACAATTCAGAATGACCGCTGTGCCGCGAAAACCGCAACGGGCACGAATGTAAGGTAACAGGGTTTGAAACCCTGTTAGGGGTTCTCCTAATTTATTCTGCCCTTTGACGTAGTCCTTGCGGGTAGGGTGTCCAAAATTTGAAAATCATCTGTATCATCCGGCGAGTTTTTTCCTCCTCTTAACTGCAAGATTATCCGTAGGATTATCTTTCGTCCAACTCTCCAAATCCTTCATAAAAACACCTTCGAGACAACGCTTGAACCCAACCGCGGACGGGTGGCCCCTGTCGCCTGTCCGCGTAGGCAAAGGCAAAATCAAAACACAAGCGGTCACCCCGTGCAGCGGATTTCTAGACCGCCTAAATTTACAGCAGCCGAAAAGGGATTCAATTATGTCACTTGAGGCATTCCATACACTCTTCTTATTTGCGAGTTTATCCCGTTCCCGTTCCAAGTATTGACGAACCGACAATTTGAACCGGTTTATCCCTTTGTTATTCTTTTTCAATATTTTATCCATCTCTTTCAGACACGTGTCAATGCTCTTTCTTGACATGCCCTCTGACTTTATCAGTTTCAATTGTTTTTAACGGAACATCAGATTTCTTTTCTGCGTTTACGCCCAAAGACAGCAGCATTTTATCGCTCCCCAACATCATGCTTTCATCTGTTATTTGTGCATATTCTTCCTCCGGCCCTGTATATGCCGGCTCTTTGTAAATGCTGTAACCGCTCTTCTTCAACCAATTTTCGATACTGTTGCGATTGGGCACTTTCTTCAATTTCCAGCCAAAAGATTCATTCATATAACTCAATATGTCAACCACACCACGAAAACCGCACCGGGCACGAACGTAAAGTTCTACGCTCAAGGATACGATACCAACCGAATACTGATGCCGCCTTATCGGTTCCTGAGCGTTCAGTTTTTTTTAACACGGAGCATGCCGCCTTCAATGCTTCCGACTGTTTCATGCCTGTGCCCAACCTGCTGGGCGTCTGCGTAACATCAGTAATTACTATTTTTCAACTGTAAAGTTGGATATAGTCACCTAACTTTTTTATGCTCATCTTTGTCCAACATTTGTTCTTTCCTTCTGAAAAATCCGACAATTGAATAAGTTGTGCTATTTGCTAATAAAGTACGTCAGTTGCGAGAAGAAAAATAGTTATTACAAAGGTAATTAGCTGATGTATTTGGAGATAGATATACCGATGTACAACAAAGTTGAGAGAGGTGACCACCGAGCCCAACGAGAAAAATTGCCATTATTGTGGGGTTATTACAAACCGATGAAAATATACTTGTACTCTTGGCTTGTCAACAAAATTATTGCTACTATTGGCGATGAAAAGGAGTTGTCAGGTAAGGCAATGGATATTTGTACAAAAAGGGATAGGGAGTTAATATGCTAAACAATAAATACTATATTGATCTATTAAACAAATACAAAGTAAGTTTAGAGGATACTCAAAAAGTGTCTGCTTTGACTGTGTCAATTATTTTGTCTCAATATGGCAGTAAAATTTTGCATTTCAATTTACCCGGAAGAAATGATATTTTAAATAGAATATTCAATGGAGTATATGAAATTTTAGCACAGCAAATTTTCACAAATCATGCTGATATTACCGATTATTCTATTGGAGACAAACTTAAACGAAATAGTGAAAAAGGTAAAAATCTGTATGCAGTAAAAAGAATTGTTGGTTCTGATTATTTTTTGACAAAGGAAAATGATAATACTAATTTAGACGTAAAAACCACATTTGACAAGCTCAAAAAAAATTATACACAGATAAAACAAAATACAAGAAATAGTACATTATCCAAGTATAATAATTATTTCAATGAGCACAATAAATATGGTTTTTTACCTACTCATTTTTCAAAGAAAGTTGTTTTTATTGTGGGGAAAACATTATTGGATAAACTTGAAAACAAAGATTGTATTCCGTCTATTTATTTACCCAATACAAAAGAAGACAACCAAACTTCAATCAAATCAATTCCTGCCTTAGAAGATTGTTTAGCTTATGTAACACCAAAATACTCGGTATGTCATATGGAAAACTCTTTGCTCAGTTCCTCAAGGTCTTTTAACGGTAACCCTGTTAAACTCGGAAGTTGCGGTTCATTATTTTTTATCTTCCTGTATTCCAATGCGGTTTTTTTTTGCAATTGTAAGAAAAAATCTATAATATACTAATCGGTATAATATTTAATGTCTAATGTCTAATATTTATTTTAACATTTATGTCTATATGGCATACTATTCATAAATCTGTGCATTAATCAATTAAATATGAGACATATCAGACTTACGGAAGAAGAAAGGCAAGAGTTGGAACATCTGACACTGAGCACAGCTCCCGGGTGGAGGTCGAAAATCAAGCTTGATCCGGTTAAGGATTTACTTCCTCAATTAATTGAAAACCACAGTCGTAATTTAAATCCGGTACCAAATGAGCTTGAAAAGAAACACGGGGCAGAAGTTTGTAAGTCAACCCTGCAAACTTTTTTTAAAGGCATCAGGCTTCAAGCGGAAACGGGTTCGGTTATCTCTTAAAAGCATAAGGAACGAAGAGCTGTTTAGAACTAAGCAGGTTGAATCGGATAGGTTTATGGAGCTGTACAAAACCGGACTTATTGATCTTCGCTTTGCCGGCGAGAGTCATTTCGGGCTGACCCCGAATGTTCCGTATGCGCGGCAGCATAAGGACAGACCTGTTTTGCTTCCCGCCGCCAAAGGCAAAAGATTGAGCGTGTCAGGGCTGATGAATCCTGACTGCCGCCGTGCAAAGACGCTTATGCTGTTCGTGCAGGGTTTCATCGCTCTCTGTCAGATTTTTGATCTCTTCCTCCGCTTGAGAAACACTCTTCTCCAAACCTCTTGTCAGCTCTTTCAAGCGGTCGCTTTTCTGCCTGTAATCCTTTTTGCGCACGGCCAAATGTATCGACCCGTGTATTCGGCACATACCGATGTCTCCGAGACCTCCTTGCCGGCTTCTTTCAGGAAAGTTTTTAATGCCTGTCTCACGGCAGCAGTCGTGTTGACCGTTTCCTCTCCCTTGAGTGTCTTTTCTTCCTGAATAAAACACAGATAAGGGAGCCATGATATGATTTTGTTTCTCTTACTTACTTGCCTGTCACAAAAAAGTCTCTTTACTTTGCTGCCGATTTACCAAAACATGACAAAAAACCATTACCCCGACTATGAAACTATTACCGGCAGCCGCCATTCTTATCGTTATGCCCGCCGTACAGGACGGTCTTCAATGCCAAGTATCCTCTTCTCCCCCCGATAAATGGATGGAATACGTGCAGGAGCTTTCCCAAGAGGCAGAAGATGCCGAAAGGGCGGAAGCCTTATATGCCGATTTATCCTATCTGTCGGAACATCCGTTTGAACTGAATCAGGTGACAGCCGGCGAACTGAAACGCCTGCCTTTCCTGTCCGATGAACACATAGAGGGATTGCTGTCTTACAGGCAACGCTTTGGCCCCTTTCTTACCCTGTACGAGTTGAAGAATATCAGGGCACTTGATTTCCAAGCAATCAACCTCCTGCTCCCTTTCGTTTACATCGGCGAATTGCCCTCCGATAACATCCCCCTTACCCTCGCCAACCTGTCACGCTACGGCAAAAACGAACTGCAACTCCGTTACGACCAATGCCTCCAGCAAAAGAAAGGCTACGCAACCGGAAAGTACTTGGGCGAACCTTTTTACCACTCCCTGCACTATTCGTATGCCTTCGATGACCGTCTGCAAGCGGGCTTTACCGGCGAAAAAGATGCCGGCGAACCCTTACTGAACGAACACAGCAAAGGCTATGATTACTATTCCGCCTGCCTTTTCCTGAAAGACATCAGCCACCTGAAAAGCCTTGCCGTCGGCGATTATAAACTCTCCTTCGGTCAAGGATTAACAGCCAGCCATGACTTCACCCCCGGACGGAACAGCCTCGTTACGCAAGCCGAGCGGCGGACAAATGGCTTTCGCCGCCACTTCTCTGCCAACGAGATCGACTACTTTCGCGGAGCAGCCGCCACGCTCAAATACGGTCAGATGGAATACAGCCTCTTTTATTCTTTCCGGCACATGGACGCCGCCGTTGACAGCAACAACACCTTTGCCTCCTTCCAAACAGACGGTCTCCACCGTACAGAGCGGGAACGGGAAAAACGGTACACCGTCCCCGTGCAAACCGCAGGCGGAAACATACGCTACGCCTCTCCCGACCTTTGCATCGGACTGACCGCCCTCTCCTACTCCTTCGGCAACCGACTCATGCAACCCACCCCCAAGCCTTACAACCGTTTCTATTTTCGCGGAAGCAACAATACAAACATCGGCATCGACTACCTCATCAAGCGGCGGGGCATAAAGTTCTACGGCGAAACAGCCGTTTCCCGAAATGCCGCCATCGCCACGTTGAATGCCTTGCAATTAACCCCTGCCTCCTACCTGTCCTTCCTGCTCCTGCACCGCTCCTACGATCGGCATTATCAGGCACTCTACGGCAATGCCTTCTCACAAAACAGCACCGTACAGAACGAACAGGGCATTTACACAGGCTTTCAAATCGTCCCCTTCGCCCGTTGGAAGCTGTCCGCCTACGCCGACCTTTTCCGCTTCCCCTGGCTGAAATACGGAACGGACGCACCCTCGTCAGGCAAAGAATACATGGTACAGGCAGATTATGCGCACAACTCAAACACCACCGCCTACGTCCGCTACAAATACAAACAAAAGGAGAAGAACGGGCAGGCGAAAGGCTCACCCACCGCTTCCATCCTGCCTTATGCGCAACAAAGGATACGATTGCAATTCAGTTACGGAGTGCAACCGTCCCTCTCCTTTCGCACCTCTGTTGACGGAATATTATATAAGGAAGAAACACAAAAGGCAGTCAAAGGCTTTGCCCTTGCCCAAAGCATCGGGTGGAAACCGACATCTCTCCCCGTACAAGCTGACATCTACGCCGCATGGTTTCACACCGATGACTACAACAGCCGCATCAGCTCCTGCGAGAAACATATCCTTTACTCCTTTTACACCCCTTCTTTTTATGGAAAAGGCATCCGCCTGTCAGTCGTTGTCCGCTGGCATATAACCAAACACCTGTCCCTGTCTGCAAAAATAGCCTGTACCGGTTATGCCGACCGCGAAACGACAGGAACGGATTTGGAAGAAATCAGCGAATCGGAAAAGACGGACATTTATACGATGCTGCGGTGGAAGTTCTAAGCAGTGTCTGTTCAAATCAAATGAAATCCTTCAGATTTCATTTCAAGTAAGCAAGAGAAAACATGGCAACTGCATCAAAAGTCAATTAATTTTGGTAATTATATATCAGTTTACAGTATTTC
>LBCX01000025.1 GCA_001657575.1 Bacteroidales bacterium Barb4 | reverse complement strand
GGAGAATCTCCTAAGCGTTTAGGAGATTCTCCTGGGTGCTTGGGAGAATCTCCTAAGAGCTTAGGAGATTCTCCTAAGAGCTTAGGAGATTAAGACGGGCACTTCGTAACTCTTCCTGATGCCTTCGTATCTTATCCTGATGCCTTCGTATCTTATCCTGACGGCAGGGTTTAGACCCCTAACAGGGTTTGAAACCCTGTTAGGGGTTCAAGATGCAGCACAGCGGAATGCGGGGTTATTGGCGGTGTCGCCCTAAGCATAAATATACCGCATTTATGGTATTTTCACAACCGGACGTGTCCGGTAGCTTTGTGGAAACTATTTAATTGACGTAGTTCCCCAAGAACCATGTCCCCGATTATCCCCTAATGTTACGCAGATGCCCCGAAGGGGCAAGAGATTTCAGCCCCACATGCAGCGCAGCGGAATGTGGGGTTAATAAGAACGACCCCGTCAGGGTATCCTGAAAGGATGACAGAATAACCTATGCGGCACATCAATAATCATTTTATATCGCCCTTTCAGGGCTTTATTGGTATGTATTTATCTAAACCCAACGTGCCGCTTCGCTTTACGTTGGGCTGAAATCCGGCATTCCTTCGGAATTTTCCCTCCCATAACACTTTCCTATTTATTCTGCCCTTTGACATAGTTCTTGGGGAACTTCGCCACTGATATTACACAGCGGGATTTGCATAACATAAGGTGTAATTATATAATGGAAGATTTATGATACAAACAAAATTACTTGGAGGCGGTCGATCGCTTTTGGGAAAAGGGTATTTTGCCCTTGTTCTTGCCGGGTTGTTGCAGCTTTCGGCTGTTGCGGCATACGGGCAGGCGGTTATACGGGGCACGGTGGTCGATGAGAAGCAGGTGCCGGTGATTGGTGCGACTGTTGTGCAGAAGGGGACAACAAACGGAGTTGGCACTGATTTGGACGGGAAGTTTGAGTTTAAGGCAAAGCAGGCGTTGCCGATTACGCTGCTTGTTCATCTGATCGGTTATCGCGAGCAGGAGGTGGATGTGTATGATGCCGAAGAGGCGATAAGGGTGACGCTGATTGAGAATTATAATGTGCTGGATGAGATTGTGGTTACCGGTTATACGGTGCAGCAGCGGAAGTCTATCAGCGGGTCGATTGTTTCGCTCAATGTGACGGATGCCTTGAAGGATGCGCCGGATCAGGATATTAACAAGCTGCTGCAGGGAAGGGCTTCCGGCGTGCAGGTGTTGTCAAACAACGGTGTGCCGGGCGGAGGGGTTACTTTCCTTATCCGAGGGAATAACTCTATCAACGGGAGTGTCGATCCGCTGTATGTGATTGACGGGGTGTTTGTCGGCACCGGCGGCGGTGTCAGCCTGAGCGGCGGACAAGCCTCTACCAATCCGCTGGCGGATATTAACCCTGCCGATATTGAAAACATTTCTATATTGAAAGATGCGAATGCGACGGCTATTTACGGGTCGCAGGGTGCCAACGGTGTGGTCATCATTACCACGAAAAGGGGGAAGCTGAACAGCAAGGCGAAGATTTCCCTGAATATATCCCACGGATGGTCGGACGCTGTCAAGAAGTTTCAGACGGTATCCGGGCCGGAAACGGGGCTTTTGGTCAATGAGTCCGTTCGCAATACGGCGATTGACGGGGATATAGACCCTTCGACGGTTGCGCTGCCTTACCCCGACTATGCCTCTCTGCCTACCTACGAGCGCAACAATGACCTGTTCCGCACCGCCAATTCTTCCAACTACGAACTGTCGGCACAGGGGGGAACAGCCGCCGGTGCCTATTACGTCGGCTTGGGATATACCAGGCAGGAGGCTATTATTAAGCCCTCCGGCTTTGAACGTTTCTCGGGACGTGTCAATTACGACAACAACCTGACCGACCGGTTGAAGGTGGGCACAAGCCTTAACGTTGTCCGTACCTACCGGAACGTGAGCGGCAACGACAACGACCCGACGGGTGTCATCAACTCTGCCATCTTCGTCCGTTCCTATCTGCCCGTGTTCAAGGAAGACGGCAGTTACGCCCGCTACGGTGCTTTCGACAACCATTTGGCACTGATTGAACATCTCGACAACAATGCCGTCATCTGGCGGTCTATCGCCAACCTCTTTGCGGAATATTCCTTCCTGCTGGAATTGAAGTTCCGCACAAGCTGGAGTTTCGACAACTCGGAACTGACGGAAAACAACTATTTCGACACCTTTACCAATGCCGGTGTGGCAGCCAAAGGCAGGGCTACCGCCCTCAGCAACCGGAATGTGGTTTACACCGCCGAGCAGTTGCTTACCTACCTCAAAACATTCGGCGAGGGGAACAGGCACAGCATCAACGCCCTCTTGGGGAATACCGTCAATTCGCGTCAGCAGGAACGGGTCAGTTCTTCCGGTTCGGGCTTTGCGACAAACGATTTGAAGGATATATCCGTAGCCGCTACCACATCAGGCTCTTCCAGTGCTTCCGAGAGCCGTCTGCTGTCTTTCTTCGGAAAGGCGGGCTATGTGCTTGACGGGAAATATACGTTGGATGGCAGTATTCGCGCTGATGCCTCTTCCCGCTTTGGGAAAAACCACCGCTGGGGTTATTTCCCCGCCACGGGGATTACATGGAATGCGGGCTTGGAAGATTTCATCAAGGAACTGCATGTGTTTGATGCACTCAAATTTCGCGGCAGTTTCGGTTATTCGGGCAATCAGAACGGTATCGGCTCTTACGCCGCCTTGGGGTTGTGGTCGGCAAATGCCGCTTATCTGGAGACGGCGGGTATTTCCCCCTATCAGCTGGCTAATCCCGACCTGACTTGGGAAACCACCCGCCAGATTGACTTGGGCGTTGAGTTTACCATCCTCAAAAACCGTCTGCATATTGATTTCGACTACTACAATAAATATACCTACGACCTCCTGCTGGATGTGCCCGTTCCCTACCGTTCCGGCTTTGCCTCTTTTCTACAAAACTACGGGGCAGTGAGCAACAAAGGAGTTGAGCTGAGCCTCCATTCCACGAATGTGGAAACAAAGGATTTCAGTTGGACAACCGATTTCAATATATCCCACAACAAGAATAAGATTGAAAAGCTCGCTTCCGACATTACGCAAGGGGCATCGGGGCGCAATACGTCTATCCTGCGGGAAGGCTATCCCGTCAATTCCTTTTTCCTCTATAAACAGTTGTATGTGGATCCTCAAACGGGGAATGCCGTCTATGACGATGTGAACAAGGACGGGGTTATCACTTTTGCCGACCGTCAGATTGTAGGCGACGCCCTGCCGAACTTTACGGGAGGCTTTACCAACGACATTAGCTACAAGAACTTTTCGCTAAACCTCTTCTTCTATTTCCAGCAGGGAAACAAGCTGCTGAACATGCAGGATTTCTTCCTTGTGCACGGGGGTACGCAAAACAACATCGGTTTCTTCCCCAATCAGCTTAAACGCTGGCAGAAGCCCGGCGACGTTACCGATATTCCCCGCCTGACTACCTACAAGGGAGAACCCAATGCAAACAACGGCGGGGCAAACAACTACGGCGGCGTGGTAGCCAACCTCAGCAGCCGCTACCTGAACGATGCTTCTTTCATCCGGTTGAAGAATATTTCCCTGAGCTACAACGTGCCCAAATCCCTTACCTCCAAGCTGCACCTGAACGGGCTGAAAGCCACTGCCTCAGCATCCAACCTTTTCACCCTCACCAACTACACGGGCTTGGATCCGGAAGTAAGCGCGCAGAGCAGCAACCAGAACACGGCGGGCTACGACTGGGCTACCGTTCCGCAACCTCGCACTTACCAGTTGATTTTGAACATTACACTATAAAAGAGCAAGAAGATGAAAAATATACATCATACATCCGTACTACTTGGGGGTTCTCTTGTTTCAGCCGCCCTGCTCCTTACTTCATGCGGGGACTTTTTAGACCTTTCTCCCGAGAACTATATTCCTATCGAAAAGTCTATCTCTGATGCGGGTACGGCACGTGCCGCCGTGGTCGGTGCGTATAATGCCGTGCAGGATTATTACGATGATGACTTTACTTCGCTGGGCGTTATGCCTGCCGACAATGTGATATTCAACGGCTCCCTCAGTCAGTATCTGCAATTAGACCAGAATGCTGTACCTACCGACAACGTGATTACGGTCAATGTCTATAAAGGCATCTACAAGGCTGTCAACAGTGCCAATTCCATTATTGCCTCTCTTGGGAATGTTGCCGACCCCTTGCTTACTGCCGAAGAGAAGGATAAGATATTGGGCGAAGCCTATTTTATTCGCGCCCTTGGCTATTTCGACTTGGCAAGGAGCTGGGGCGGCGTACAGATACAGTTGAAGCCGACTACCGACTTGGACGTGCTCAAAGGAATCAAGCGGAGTACCTTGGAACAGACCTACGATCAGGTGTTGAGCGACCTCGTTGAGGCTGAAAAGCTCCTGCCCGAAGATGCTGCCACGCGCAACCGTGCACAGAAAAGCACTGCCCGCGCTCTGCGTGCCCGTCTGCATCTCTACCGCGAGCAGTGGGATGATGCCGAACGCTATGCCACACAGGTCATCGGCAACGATAAATACAGTTTGGTAAAGCCTTATGGTGCTTTCTTTACTGCTCCTTTCCTGACGGAGGAATCGGTGCTTGAACTTACCTTTTCGCTGAACGACAAGAACAACTATTGGAACCTCTGGCTACCGGCTTCCCTGGGCGGTCAATATACGCTCAAGCCTTCGGATAAGATTGCCGTCCTGCTCAACAATCCTGCCATTGGGGGAAGCCGCAGCACTGCTATCGCCGGCACAGACAATAACATTTACGGCAGGCTGTACAACACTGCCGGGCAGGGCATTGACCCTGCTTATGTTATCCGCATCGCCGAACTCTACCTTATACGTGCCGAAGCCCGTGCCAAGAAAGCCTCGCCCGACTTGTCGGGGGCTGTTGCCGACTTAAATGCTGTCAGACGGCGGGCGGATGTGCCCGACTATGCGAATACTACCGACCGGAACGGGATTATCCAAGCTATTGAAGATGAGAACAGCCTTGAGTTTGCCTTTGAACCTCACCGCTGGTTTGACTTGGTACGGACGAAAAGAGCGGGGGATGTGCTGGGCTTGACAAATACCAACTTCTGGTTATTTCCCATACCATCTTCCGACATTCTGTCTGACCCTGACGTGGAACAGAATCCGGGGTATTAAGACGCCCTGAAGAAACAACGAGAGATTTCAGCCCCTCACATTCCGCTTTGCGCTGTATGTGAGGGGCTGAAATCTTTTGTCCCTTCGGGTAGGTTGTCCAAAATCGGCTGTCCGCCTATTAACAAAATGATTATCTTTGTGTCATTTTTACACCATGTACTTATGAATCTTTATTCCTCTGAAATACAGAAGCGGCGAACCTTCGCCATCGTCAGCCATCCGGATGCGGGGAAGACGACACTGACCGAGAAACTCCTGCTGTTCGGCGGAGCCATCCATGTTGCCGGAGCGGTGAAGTCGAACAAGATACGGAAAACGGCTGCGTCCGACTGGATGGAGATAGAGAAGCAGCGCGGCATATCGGTGGCAACTTCGGTCATGGCTTTCGATTATGCCGACCATAAGATTAATATCTTGGATACGCCCGGTCATCAGGACTTTGCCGAGGATACTTTCCGCACGCTGACGGCGGTGGACAGTGTCATCATCGTCATTGATGCCGCCAAAGGGGTGGAAGCGCAGACCCGCAAACTGATGGAAGTCTGCCGCATGAGGAAAACGCCCGTCATCGTGTTTGTCAACAAGATGGATCGCGACGGGAAAGACCCTTTCGACCTCTTGGATGAGGTGGAAGAGGAATTGCATATCAAGGTGCGCCCCCTGAGCTGGCCTATTGACATGGGGCAACGTTTCAAGGGTGTCTATAATATATATGAGAAAAAACTTGACCTCTACACCCCCAGCAAGCAATACGTGACGGAGAGCGTGGAGTTCAGAGACATCAACAATCCCGAACTGGAAAATCACATCGGCAATGCCCTGTCCGAAAAACTGCGTGCGGACATTCAACTGATTGAAGGCGTATATCCCGCCTTCGACACGGATACGTACCTGAAAGGGGATATTGCCCCCGTCTTCTTCGGCTCGGCATTGAACAATTTCGGGGTGAAGGAACTGTTGGACTGCTTCATACAAATCGCCCCCTCTCCCCTACCCGTTCAGGCTGTCGAGCGGACGGTGCATCCGGAGGAGGACGGTTTCACCGGCTTTATCTTCAAGATACATGCCAATATGGATCCGAACCACCGCTCCTGCATAGCCTTCGTGAAAATCTGTTCCGGTCGCTTTGAGCGGAATGCCAACTATAAGCACGTCCGCTTTGGAAAGATGATGCGCTTTGGCAGTCCCACTGCTTTTATGGCGCAACGGAAAGAGACGGTGGATGAAGCCTTTGCTGGCGACATCATCGGCTTGCCCGATACGGGCAACTTCAAAATCGGGGATACACTGACGGCAGGCGAAGAACTCCATTTCAAAGGTCTTCCCAGTTTCTCGCCGGAAATGTTCAAGTATATTGAGAATGCCGACCCGATGAAGTCCAAGCAGCTTGCCAAAGGCATTGAGCAGCTGATGGACGAAGGAGTCGCACAATTGTTTGTCAACAAGTTCAACGGTCGCAAGATTATCGGCACTGTCGGACAGTTGCAGTTTGAAGTTATTCAATACCGCCTGCTTCACGAATACGGTGCCCAATGCAAATGGGACAATCTCAGCCTCTACAAAGCCTGCTGGATAGAGAGCGACAATGCCGCGATGCTCGACAATTTCAAAAAGCGCAAAGCCCAATACATGGCTGCCGACAAGGAAGGGCGGGATGTTTATCTGGCTGACTCCGCCTACGTCCTGACGATGGCACAGCACGATTTCCCGGACATCCGTTTCCATTTCACCTCCGAGTTTTAACCCCGTGCCTGAAAAATTATGTACGTTTGCAGGCATTTTTTATACTCACAATCAATTAAAAACTAATCATTAAATAAAATGGGAAGAGCGTTTGAATACCGGAAAGCGAGAAAGTTTAAACGTTGGGGCAATATGGCCCGCGTATTTACCAAACTGGGCAAAGAAATCACGATGGCTGTCAAAGCGGGAGGTTCTGATCCCGAAGCTAATCCGCGCTTGCGCATATTAGTACAACAGGCGAAGAAGGAAAACATGCCGAAAGAAAATGTTGAAAGAGCCATAAAGAAAGCTACGTCGAAGGATTTCACGGATTATAAGGAAATGAATTACGAGGGCTATGGTCCCTACGGTATCGCTGTCTTCGTGGAAACAGCCACTGACAATACAACGCGCACTGTGGCAAATGTCCGCAGTTATTTCAACAAACACGGCGGCTCATTAGGCACAAGCGGTAGCTTGGAATTCCTATTTGAACACAAAGTAGTCTTTCGCGTAGTAAAGAAAGACGGAACATCCATAGAAGACCTCGAACTTGAATTGATTGACTTCGGAGCGGACGAAGTGGACGAGGACGAAGGTGAACTCGTCATCTCTGGTGAATTTTCCCAAAACTCCGCCATCCAAAAGTATCTGGAAGAAAACGGTTACGAAATCAATAGTGCCGAATTTATCCGTATCCCCGGTGATGTAAAAGAAGTCACCCCTGAACAACGTGAACTACTCAACAAACTGCTGGACAAATTGGAAGAAGACGAGGATGTACAGAACGTCTTCCACAACATGAAAGACGATGATGCCGAAGAGGAATAGAAATTAAAGGTACCTGCAGAAATATTGATCCTATTTATAAACCAATACCTATATTATGAGTGAAAGAAAAAAATTCAAGCACATGCTGTGCGATTTATTGTTTGATATGACAAAGCTGACTTATGCAGCTTTGGTTCTCGGTGGAATAATCGTCCTCTTCCAAAGAGGACGATGGGCTTCTGAAGCCATATACATGTGCCTTTGTGGATTAGTTATATCTGCTGTTTTCATTTACGTTGCTAAACTCTTAAATAAATAATAAATCATTATGAATGGATTATCTATGGTTTTTACTACTATTCTCGTCGTTCAAATTATATGTGTCATATTCCTGCGCACAGAACGCGGCAAAGAATGGATTAAGCATTTAGATGATTAAACCGGCGTTGCTCCCATGCGCCGCATTAAAGTATAAAAACCTGTAAAGATTAGAAAATGAAAAGGATTTGGACTATCGTATTTGCTCTTGCAATCCTGTCGGCGATGCCGGAAGTTGAGGCTTGCACCGGTTTACTGGTCGGAAAGAAGGCTTCGGCGGACGGTTCGGTGATGATCAGTTACGCCGCCGATTCGCACAATTTATACGGCGAACTGTACCGCTTTCCTGCCGCCGCATGGTCGAAAGGATCCATGCTGGACGTGAACGAATGGGACACCGGCAAGCCGCTGGGGCAGATTCCGCAAGCGGAACAAACCTACTCGGTGGTCGGAAACATGAACGAATATCAGGTAGCCATCACGGAAAGCACTTGGGGCGGTCGCAGCGAATTGTCAGACTCCACCGGCATCATGGACTACGGTAGCCTCATCTATATCGCCCTCCAACGCTCGCGGACGGCACGCGAAGCCATCGCCGTCATGACTGCTCTCGTGCGGGAACACGGCTATTACAGCAGTGGCGAGACCTTCTCCATTGCCGACAAGAACGAAGCATGGGTCATGGAAATGATCGGCAAAGGTGCCGGAAGGAAAGGTGCCGTATGGGTCGCCATCCGCATACCGGACGACTGTATCTCGGCACATGCCAATCAGTCCCGCATTCAACAAATACTCTTTGACGACACGAGCAACTGCCTTTACGAGCCGGAAGTTGTTTCCTTAGCTCGCGAAAAAGGCTATTTCACCGGAAAAGACAAGGATTTCAGCTTCGCCAAAGCCTACAACCCCTACGATTTCAGCGGACTGCGTGCCTGTGAGGCACGTGTATGGTCGTTCTTCCGCCAATACGACCAGACGATGGACAGATATACCGACTTTATCAAAGGCGACACATCCAAAGAGCCGATGCCCCTCTACATCAAGCCCGACCGCAAGCTCTCTGTCGAAGATGTACAGACCGCCATGCGCAATCACTACGAAGGAACCGACCTTGATATGACCAATGATGCCGGTGCAGGCCCGTTTAAGGTGCCTTACCGCTGGCGTCCGATGCACTTCAACGTGGACGACACAACCTACCTCAACGAGCGGGCTGTTGCCACGCAACAAACAGGCTTTGTCATTGTCCCGCAGATGCGTAACTGGCTGCCCGATGCCATCGGCGGCATACTCTGGTTCGGCGTAGACGATGCCGACATGGCTGTCTTTACCCCGCTCTACTGCTCCATTCAAGCCGCACCCGAATGTTTCCGCGTCGGAAACGGCGATTTGCTGATATTCTCATGGACATCCGCCTTCTGGATGCACAATTGGGTGGCAAATATGGCTTACCACAAATACAGCTATATGATCAAGGACATCCGCAGCGTGCAACACGAATTGGAAGGTGGTTTCCGCCAAACTCTTCCCGCTATCGACAAAGCCGCCCTCGAACTATACGGCAAATCCCCTGAAGAAGCCGTCAAATTCCTTACATGGTTCAGTACGACAACCGCCGACAATGCCACCGCCCGCTGGAAAAAGTTAGGCGAATACCTACTCGTCAAATATATTGACGGCAACGTAAAGAAAGAGCAGGGCGGCAAATTTCTGCGCAATGCCTACGGACTCCCCTCCTCCCCTGACTTCCCCGGCTACGATGAAGACTTCTACCGCAGCATCGTCCGCTCCGCCGGCGACCGCTTGAAAGTGAAAGAATAAATCAGTGTAAACGTACTATCGAATATTCCCCAGAATCTCCTGTCCCTCAAGAACTTCTATACTGTAAATATTTGTGTAGCATTAGTTAATTAATTAAGTTATGGAATTTAATGGTCTTAAATATCAAGTAAGCGATAACAGATTAACTCAAACATATATTGAAGTTGATAAAGAATTGCCAGAAACAGTTGTGAAATTTTATCCAAACTCAGCATATTCTCAAGAGGCTTTAATGAATAATTATTTATACCTTACTTACGTTTCACAATTTAATGATACATTTGAAGCATCTGAGTATTTTTTTGATTTCCGCTTGTTAGATAAAAACAAATATTCTGAACTTTATAACAAATACTTTACGAAAATACCTCGGTCTGAATTTCCTTCTTATGAAGAAGATAAGAAAAATAATTTCAATATGCTTAGGGCTTTCTGTAAATCTTTTCTTGCATGGGTAGGAAGTGTTTCCTTCACAACATATTCTAACATTCTTAACTCTTTGATGTGGTCTCATTATGCATCAGATAAAGGATGGGCAATTGAATTAGATAGATGTGGGTTAATAGCATCAATTAATCAAAACGACTTTGGCAAATGGTTTTTCCCAATAAATTATGTTGAAAATCTTAAACTATTTAATCTTACCGATGTACAATATGGAGAAATTTGTGGCGCATTACTATATATGATTTCAACAAAAAACAACGAATGGAAATATGAAGATGAATGGAGATTAACTTGCTATCTTCTACACGAAAGATTTATTGTTCCTGAAACTTTAATGATACAGGAGTTTTCAGGGAAAGAACGTAAACTATCTTATCCACCAAATATTATAAAGAAAATAATCTTAGGACAAACATTCTTCAATCAGCATAACGTTGATACTACTTTTTATCGACAATCAAAGAAACCTTTATATAAAATCAAAGAAACATCAGAAACTGATTTTATAAATTATATTTATGAAAATTATAATAATATTCTTTTTATGAATGGAGCTTTCCAAACAAATGACAACATAGTAAGAGCTATACAGCAAATAGAATTAGAAAAAGTAGATAGTGATACTTTTACTTTTCGTTTTGTAGGAGATGTTATTTCTAAAATTGTATGATCACGGATATGTACAGAATGTTGTGACGATGATATAGTAATTTATAGAGTATGATAGAAATAATGGATACCACCCTGCGGGACGGGGAGCAGACGACTGGCGTATCTTTCGCCGCGCATGAGAAATTGAGCGTGGCGCAGATGCTGCTCGGAGAGTTGGGTGTAAACCGGATCGAGGTGGCTTCGGCACGTGTGTCGGAGGGCGAGTTCGAGACCGTCCGGCAAGTGGCACGATGGGCAGAGAGGACAGGCAATCTGGAGAAGTTGGAGGTCTTGGGCTTTGTGGACGGCGATTTGTCGCTCAACTGGATTCGCGAGGCGGGATGCCGAACAATCAATCTACTGTGCAAGGGTTCGTATCGGCATGTGACCGAACAATTGCGGCGAACGCCCGAACAACATTTCGGAGACATTCGCAAAGTGGTGGAAGCAGCTGACGGAATGAAAATTGCGGTTAATGTTTACCTTGAAGACTGGTCGAACGGGATGAAAAATTCGCCGGATTATGTGTTTACATTCATTGACAGTCTGCGCGACCTGCCTGTCCGGCGGTTTATGCTGCCCGACACGCTGGGTATTTTGAATCCCGACAATACATTTACCTTTTGCCGGCAGATGACGGAACGTTATCCGGACATCCGCTTTGATTTCCATGCACATAACGACTATGACTTGGCGGTAGGGAACGTGTTTTCCGCCGTCCGCGCCGGTATCGGCGGGATTCACACGACGGTAAACGGGCTGGGGGAACGCACGGGGAATGCACCGCTCGGCAGCGTTCTCGCCGTCCTCAAAGATCAGGCGGGTGCGGAAACGACCCTGCGCGAGGATAAGATTAACCGTATCAGCCGCCTTGTTGAAACGTATTCCGGCATACATATTTCGCCTAACAAACCCGTTGTCGGCGAATATGTGTTCACCCAATGCGCCGGTATCCATGCCGATGGCGACAATAAGAACAATCTCTATTTCAACGACTTGCTTCCTGAACGCTTCGGGCGTGTCCGTGAGTATGCCCTCGGTAAGAACTCAGGCAAAGCAAACATCAAAAAGAATCTGGAGGCTCTCGGCATTGATTTGGACGATGCTTCCATGCGCAAAATCACCGACCGCATCATCGAACTGGGCGATAAAAAGGAGACAGTCACACCCGAAGATTTGCCGTACATCATCAGCGACGTCCTCCGCCACGAGGCAAAAGAGGAGGACAAGATACGGATACTCAATTATTCCCTCTCACTGGCGCAAGGTCTGCGTCCCGTTGCCTCGCTGAAAATCGAAATTGACGGGAAGGCTTACGAGCAATACGCCTGCGGCGACGGGCAATACGATGCCTTCGTGCGCGCTTTGCGGAAAATATACGCCGATTTGGGTCGTCCCTTCCCGATGCTGACAAACTACTCCGTTTCCATCCCTCCCGGCGGGCGTACCGATGCCTTCGTGCAAACAATTATTAGCTGGAACTATGCCGGTGTTGATTTCAAGACGCGCGGACTGGATGCCGACCAAACGGAAGCTGCCATCAAGGCGACCCTGAAGATGCTCAACAAGATAGAATCCTGAGCATTATGAGCGTTGCCGAGTATTTTATATTGGGGCTTTTTATTTTTCTTGGAGGGATGTCGGCTGCTGCCGGAGTCTTTAATTTTGAGTGGTATTTCCGGACAGGGGGGGCGATGATGTTTGTAAAATGGCTGGGGAGAACGGGGGCGCGGGTGTTTTATGTTTTGTTGGGGGGCGGGCTTATTGCTTGCGGAGTTACGGGATTTGTTTGTTGGGGGTAGGTTCTTAAATAGTAATGATAGCCTTGTTAGAAAACGACCACATCCGCCTGCGTGCCTTGGAGCCGGAGGATTTGATGTTGCTTTATCGCTGGGAGAATAACTCCGAACTGTGGAGCGTGAGTAATACGCTGGCTCCATACTCGCTCTATGCGTTGAAAGAGTATATTGCCGAATCAAGGAAGGACATCTACGAACTGAAACAGTTGCGCCTGATTATCGAAGAGTGTCCGGAAGGCAGGGCAATCGGCACGATAGATCTGTTCGACTTCGATGCCCACAACAAACGCGCCGGCGTAGGCATCCTGTTAGACCCTGCCTTTCAGGGCGGCGGACGGGCTACGGAAGCTCTCGCCCTTTTAACGGAATACGCCTTTTCCTTCCTCAAACTGCATCAGCTGTACGTCCATATCCCGACGGATAATGAGTCGAGCAAAGCCCTTTTCACGCGCGGCGGCTTTCTTCCGGCAGGCGTGTTGGTCGATTGGCTGTCCGTTGCGGCGACAAGCAATGCGTATAGAGATGTGCTGGTCATGCAGCTTATACGGTGAACCGTACCTAATCTTTACAGGTCTATGGAGAATTACCGGCTTATCACTGTTTTGGGCCCGACGGCATCGGGGAAGACTGCCTTTGCTGCGGCTTTGGCTGTGCGATTGGGGGCGGAGATTATCAGTGCCGACTCCCGTCAGGTGTACTGCCGGATGGACATCGGGACGGGGAAGGATCTTTCCGCTTATACGGCGGATGGGGAAAGGGTGGCATATCATCTGATTGATATATGCGAGCCGGGTTATAAATACAATGTGTTTGAGTTTCAGCACGACTTTTTCCGCATATATGACAAGCTGACGGCGGAAGGGAAGCCGGCAGTATTGTGCGGAGGCACGGGGATGTATATCGAGGCAGTGCTGAAAGGATACAAGCTGCTGGACGTGCCGGAGAATCCCGCTTTGCGACAATCGCTGAAGGATAAGACGCTGAAAGAGTTGGAAGCGATCTTGGCGGGATACAAGACGCTGCACAACAAGACGGATGTCGATACCGCCCAACGGGCTGTCCGCGCCATTGAGATTGAGGAATATTACAAGACGGCGGCACCGGCAAAGCGTGACTATGCACCAATCGACAGCCTGATTATCGGGCTGGATATAAGCCGCGAACTGCGCCGCCAACGGATTTCCGAACGCCTGCGCACCCGCTTGGACGAGGGCATGATTGATGAAGTGCGGCAGCTCCTTGCTTCGGGCGTCACGCCGGAGGAATTGATATACTACGGTCTCGAATACAAATACCTTACCTTATATATTACGGGGAAATTGTCGTATGAGGAAATGACGCGGCAGTTGGAGACAGCCATACATCAGTTTGCCAAGCGGCAGATGACTTGGTTTCGGGGCATGGAACGCCGCGGCTTTGTCATCCGTTGGATAGATGCGGCGCTTCCCATGCCGGAGAAGGTCGCACGGGCGGAAGAATGGCTGAACAACGGAAGAGTAACCAATTTCCTTACGGAATAATTGCACTCTGTATCTCTGCCCACGGTCCAAACAATTCAATCAAATCAAAGTACATAGATCGTGTTTTTAAGTTGTTGTTTTTCGTCTTTTCTTGCTCTTGTTTCAATGAAGAAAAGAGATAACAAAAACCGTTTTTCTCGTAAAAACTCAACACATCAGGACTGTTATAGGCATCTACGGTGACAAACCTGCAACCTGTTTTGTTGTTAGGATTAACAAACCATGATTTTATAAAATTCAACAATTCTGTTCCTGCGTGTTGCCTTTTATAATCACTGCTTACTCCAAGACGTCCTATGAGAACCGCCGGATAGTTTCCGATATGTTTTTCTCTCGGTATGTTCTCTTTGATTTTCTTTCCACGATTTGGTAGATTTTTCACTGATACAGATGAGTTGGCAATGGTAAATGCGCAAACAATTGAACGGGGATTTTCTTTTAGGGCAAAATAATACGTTTTTCCTATAAGTTGCTTTTGGTAATCATAGGCTTCATTTGCAAAGAAGTCATCTAAGTCTTCATTTGAACACTTAAAATTAATGAATAGTCCTTTTGACCATTCTGCAAGCGGCGTTATAAAGCAAAAGTCTTTAAGAAATCCCATTGTACAAGAATTACAACTTCGAGTTAGCTAATATTATTCTTGCATTCTCCATTTCCTTGCTGAAATCAACGGTGCCTTTTCTCTTGTAGGCTTCGTTTGCTTTTTTAATAAAACGCTCTGCATCTCTCCCTGTCAATGTGGGCAGGTCTCTAATTGGAATTGCCATTTTGTTTGTTTTTTATGTAAATTGAACGGTTGCAAAAGTAGTTGTTTTTTGTACGTTTGTGCGTTGCAGTTCCTAACGAACTTGTGTAACAACGGAAATAAAACAAGCAAATAATAGAATGGGTATAAATGATTTCAAAGGCGGCAGGAACTTTTTCCTCATAGCTGGCCCCTGCGTGATTGAGGGAGAAGAGATGGCTCTCCATATTGCCGAAAAGATTGTGCGCATGACGGAGAAACTCGCCATCCCCTACATGTTCAAAGGCTCTTACCGCAAGGCGAACCGCTCCCGCGCGGACTCTTTCACCGGCATAGGTGATGAAAAGGCATTGAAAATACTCCGCAAAACGGGCGAAACATTCGGCATCCCCATTGTCACCGACATACACGAACCCGCCGAAGCCGCTATGGCTGCCGAATACGCGGACGTACTGCAAATACCCGCTTTCCTCTGCCGTCAGACCGACTTGTTGCTTGCCGCCGCCCGCACGGGCAAGATTGTGAACATAAAGAAAGGGCAGTTCGTCTCGCCCGCCTCCATGCGGTTTGCCGCGCAGAAAGTGGCGGATTCGGGAAACAACCACATCATGCTGACCGAGCGGGGTACAACTTTCGGCTATACGGACTTGGTCGTTGATTTCCGCGGCATTCCGCAGATGCAGGAGTTCGGCTATCCAGTTGTCATGGATGCCACCCACTCCCTGCAACAGCCCAACCAAATGACAGGCGTCAGCGGCGGTCTCCCCACCCTGATTAAAACCATCGCCAAAGCCGCCGTCGCCGCAGGTGCCGACGGTCTCTTCATTGAAACGCATCCCGAACCTGCCGCCGCCAAATCCGACGGTGCCAACATGTTGCGGCTGGATTTGCTTGAAGAACTGCTTGCCAAACTGGTGCGGATTCGGGAGGCAATCCTATAATCGGATCTATACCACCCCCAGCTCCTTATTATAAGCCTCCGGATCATTAATGATGCGCAAAGCCTCTTTGAGGCTTTCGTTGGCATCATTGATGATTTGGAAGTACTCGTTCATCTCGTACATGTCGCGGGCGATGAGGGCTTTGATTTGGAGAGATATGAGAGGTTCAGATTTTGCGTACTGTTCCTCGTTGTACTCAATACTGTCGGTAGCGGCAAGGTCTTTCAACTCTTGCAGGATGTCGTCGGTGACGCGGAACTTTTGCTTGTATGCCTTGAAGGTATGGTATTTGTTGGACAACTCACTGCGTTGGCGATCAAGGTAGTTCATGGCGACACGGTTAAGCAAACCGGCGGCATTCACCTTGCGGTGATAGTCCGTATAGAGGGTGGTATCCACAGGGATAAAAATGTCGGGCATGATGCCGCCGCCGCCATATACGGCGCGTTGGGTTTTCAGGGTGTTGAATTTCAGAGAGTCAGGGAAGTGGATGCTGTCGGCACTGAGCAGTTCGCCGCGATTGTAGCGGTCAATCAGGTCATGGCGATAGTCCTCCTGCTTGCCGTTCTCGTAGGGCTTCTGAATGAAACGACCGCTCGGGGTGTAGTAGCGGGCTACGGTGAGGCGTATCATGGAACCATCGGGCAGGGGGACGGGCTTTTGCACCAGCCCTTTCCCGAAGGTGCGACGACCGACAAGGACACCCCTGTCCCAATCCTGAATGGCACCGGAGACAATCTCGCTTGCCGAAGCCGACGACTCATCGACCAGTACAATCAGCCTCCCCGTCTCAAAGCCTCCCTGTGCGGTGGACTTCGCCTCCTCGCGCGGCTGCTTGCTTCCCTGTGTATAGACAATCAGCTTGTCCTTGTCCAAAAATTCATCGGCAAGCTCAATGGCAATGTTCATGTATCCTCCCCCGTTCCCTTGCAGGTCAAGAACGAGGTTCTTCATCCCTTCCTTCTTCAACTTGGCTGCTGCTTCGCGAAACTCATCGGCAGTAGTGGCGGCAAAGCGGTTGAGCTTGATATAGCCCGTCGTCTTGTCGAGCATATACGAAGCATCCAGACTGTGCATGGGTATCTTCCCCCGCGTTATCTTGAACTCCAACAGTTCGGAATTTCGGTTGCGCTGCACCTTTACAACGACTGTCGTCCCTTTCGGACCGCGCAGGCGCGACATAATATCATTGTTCTTCATCTTCACGCCGGCAATCAGCGTATCGTCCACCAAAAGGATACGGTCGCCCGCCATAAGTCCCACCTTTTCGGAAGGCCCGCCGGGAATGACCTGTATGACATACAGCGTATCCGTCAGCATATTAAACTGGATACCGATACCGTCAAAGTTCCCCTGCAACGGCACGGTCATCTCCTTTGTTTCATCAGGGTCAAGGTAGTTGGAATGCGGGTCGAGCTTCTCCAACATGCCGACGATAGCGTCCTCCACGATTTTCTTGTTGTCGGTAGCATCCACGTACATAGTAGAAATGGCAGACAAAGCCATTTGCAATTTCTGCGACCCGTCCGTATTGTTTTTTTGCCGCTGTACCTGTGCGGCTACGTAAATCACTGTCAGGGCTGCCAGCAGGGATAATGTGATTTTCTTCATTTACAGTTGATTTAATCGGGCGCAAATATATAAATATTAGACAGCCGACCACACTAAATATTACAACCAGCGAAAGAGTAGAGACGCAAAATCTTGCGTCTCTACTAACAGGGATTAGAGGGTGATATTGTCAATGGTACCCCGAAAGGGGCATCTGCGTAACATCAGTTACTTAAATTCATTTGTAAGCATCTTTTCGGTGAGCAATCCGAATAACTTCTATCATTAATATATCATCTTCAATAGTGCATATGATGCGATAGATGCCTAATGCGGTAACGGTTTTTGTACCCTTATTCTTATGATTCACGCAAGTGCATTAACATAATTTTTTGATAATCCTGATTATCAAAAAATTATGTTAATGCACTTGCGTGA
Organism: Bacteroidales bacterium Barb4; assembly: GCA_001657575.1. Taxonomy (GTDB): domain Bacteria; phylum Bacteroidota; class Bacteroidia; order Bacteroidales; family Tannerellaceae; genus Barb7. The sequence continues at coordinate 354 of LBCX01000025.1, read as the reverse complement.
ATCATAAGAATAGGGGTGGGGGTAGGGGGTATGTTGCGCAAATGCCCCGAAAGGTAGGATGTCCAAAATCAGTAATCCGCCTGTCAATAAAATCATTATCTTTGTGTCATTATTCATTTAAGTCACAAAGAATTATGAAGAGTAAGGAAGAACAGTTAACAGAGAAATTGAAGGTTATAAAATTGAAACTGCAGAGTGAAAAGGCTAAGAGTAAATCATTGGAAAACAGGCCGGTCACGAGCGAGAAACAGGCGAAAGCATTGAAAGCGGCATGCCTGGAGTTAAAAAACTAATCTTCTGAACGGAACGACGACAGCCTAGGAACCGGTAAAGCGGCATCAATATCCGGTTTTT